>CAMDKL010000002.1 GCA_945900945.1 Pirellula staleyi DSM 6068 | reverse complement strand
GGCTTTGGCGGAGTCTGGAGATCGGGTCACGATGGCCTCGCGAGTTGAGTTGGTCTTTGAAAAAGTGGCGACGTTGCCACAAGCAAAAACTACCCCGCAAATCAACCCCGCGCCGCCAAAATCTAACCCCGGTCATGGTGGGCGCTTACCCAACAATCGCAAGCCGTATCGGAAGGATAGTTGAAGACTAACCGATTCTGCGGACTTTGAGCAAACGATGGTCGATAATCGGTTTCCTGTTCGTCGTCCGACAAACTCGCTTCCAAACGAATTCCAACGTCCACAGGTTTGCTACTTACTGCTTTTGTTGGCAGATCCCGTCGACCTCCCCGAGTTATCTCGAAATGTAGTTCGATTCCCACTTTTGCTTGAGGATCCAATCGAGCGCCCACTAGCATCTCGAAACGTCGTTTGATTTTTCGACTGACTTGCAGAACCTAAGTTGCTGCCGCTAGACGATCGAAACGTTGTGCGATCCCGGTTACTGCTCGCCGTCTCAACCGTTCTACCGCTTGCGTCGCGGACCGTTGTTCGGTTTCCAGAAGTATCCGCCGATCCAACAGTTCTCCCCGAACTATCGCGGAATGTTGTTCGACTGCCTGACTGTGTCGCAGAGCCCTGCATCCGACCGGATGCATCGCGGAAGGTGGTTCGATCACCGCTGTGGCCACCGATCCCAGAGTACCATTGCGTATTTGGTAATCGTTGTTTGTTTCGATTGTCATCAGATTGAGCACGAGCAATGCCACTGAATCCAATCGATCCGATGAAACATGCTACGAGCAAACAGCGGGTAAACATTTTTGATAATTCCTGGAGAGTACGCGATAGAAACCTGAAATCAGACCCGATTGCAAATTCTGGCATGACCTCGTGACACGTTTGGTCACACAGGTCCCAGCGGACTTTAAGCAAATGCGGTGCCGCTCTTTAAAATAGCTCAAGGCATACTTCGTTGGACATTGGCAGCAAAATGTTCCATGCCCAATGCCAGCCAACTCCCCCGGCCAAGGGTTATTCTAGTCCGATTTATGCGGTCCCACGCTTCGGTTGTGAGCGTTTCTTCGCAGAAGGAACAGAGCGGGCCAACGACTGGATGGTAGGAGTAAGTTTTCCCAGCCGAATCAATTTGAAGGGTTCATCTGCCATTCCTTTCTCCCCACCCTTGATCCACAGTTGGACTTTTGATCGCTTCTTCCACTTTTGCGATTTAACCAGTTCGATGAATTTTTCGATGTCAAAGTGCTTAAAACCCACGTACCTCTTGCTTCGCCAACTCCCTTCGCCCAGAACATAGCACATCCTCGTGCGCGTCGAAGTATTCCAGCAAATGCGCCGTCTAATAAACAGCCCGGGATTATCGGAATAGGCCGTGACACCACTGGTCAATTTGCTTTTTTCGCTCACCATAAATCTGCGAGAATGACACAAATGCAAGCTGAAATTCGAGAAAATAATTTGGCCGATAGCTAGTTTTTGTCGTTTTGGTGTGACCAAAGCCTCCGGACGTGGCAAGAACATACCGACGATCCAATTGGACTGCGGAGCAGCGCAAGGATCTCTGGTAGGTAAGAACTTTGAATGCCAAGGAAACGAACGTTGTTATCGGCGGTGATGGCAAAATATGTAAACTTGCTCGCGTCTTAGTGCCTTTGCTCGCAAATTCAATCGAACGTCCACTAGCATTTCTGAAAGCCTTCGCAGATGATTGGCTAGCTCGATGATGCGATGTTAATGAGGAGTAACCAGGAATGCGTTTGTTCTACGGCACTTTATCGCTGGCAGGATTCCTGCTCCCAGTATTATGTTTCGGTTTGCACTTTACGCGTCGGGCCGAAACCGCATGGAGCGAGTTCTTTTCGGCGCCCTTTGCAACATGGGTAATTTCAGGCTTTACGTGGGATTTACTGATCACAGCAACGGCAGCCACAGTTTGGATGAAGTCGGAGTCCAGCCGTTTGAAAATGACCGGTTTCGGTTGGCACTTTTTAGCAATATTTGCGGTGGGAATATGCTTTGCGCTACCGACGTTTCTCTTTCGACGCGAAGTGTACTTGAACAAAGTGATCGGCAAGTAGCGGAGTGAAGCATCAGTGATCGTGGTATGTCATTCCGTGGAGAACTTCGACTAGAATCAAGAGACAACTGCTTCCACTTAATCTCGCAGCCAGGATTCAAACTCGTGACCGAACTAGCTTCCGCCATCATCGGTGAATCACCACGAAGTGAAGCTATAAACCATTTGGCTTTAATTTTTCCTCCTGGTCGAAAAAGGGATTGTGACCGAAAAGGAAATCACACAAGCTCGACTACATGCGACCCGCCTTGTAGACAAAGAGCTAAAGACGAGGGCAGGCGCTTTACGCAAGCACTACGAGAAGCGCCTCGCGGAACTTCGATCGAAATCGAAAATGGGCGACGGCAATCTACATTTTGCGATAAAGAGCCACCCGAAAGCTGGACGCAACCACGGCAAGACGAGTCGGTTTTATGGGGTCGACTTGTGCAAGCGTACGCGAAGATGGAGAGCGAGAATCAAAGTTGCTGGCGAGCCGACACCCCGAAGTCTCGGATACTTTGACGACGAATTAGATGCGGCAGAGGCCTACAACATTGCAGCCAGAGAGGCCTATGGCGAACATGCACATGTGAACGATTTGGACGAGCCACGAAAGAAGAAGTCGCGTTAGCGTCACCCCGATGCCGCATCACTCATAAATCAAATGCTGCGCCGCTTCACGCAGCCGATCGGTAACCGAGTCGGATCCGCCAATAAGTTCGATCGCAGACGCCCGTCTCTGCAGCGTCCCAAGTGGCAACTCGAAATGCATACAAAGTTTATTAGCAAGCTCGATTTCCACAGGTGTCAATCCTGCCATTGATACCGTTGCCGATTCCATTGCGAGATCGACCTGTCGAATTCGTCCTTCGATTTTCATTATACTGTCAGAGAAATCGTTGGGCCTATTACGAAATTCCAATTTACCATAGCGAGAATGATCTACGACTGTTAATTGCCGGTCGTGCTTTTACCCTATCAACTCGTGAATTGGTTTTCCCTGATCTAGCAGCGGAAATGGTCGGTTTAAATGGTCATTAAACGTCACGGTTTGGGCATCGATTCCCAAATGGTGATAGATCGTGGCTGCAATGTCTTGAGGGCTGATCGGGCGCTCAACGACATGTTCACCTCGTGAGCTGGAGCGTCCGATTGTTTGTCCCATCCGCATCCCTCCTCCTCCGAAAAGCACGCTAAATGTATTGCCCCAGTGGTCACGGCCAGCGTTACTATTCATTCTAGGAGTGCGTCCGAATTCCCCCATCGCCACAATCAGCGTCTTGTCATACAAGCCACGGTCGATCAAGTCTTCTACCAGGGTTGCAATTGCGCGGTCCAATGGCGGGATCAGAAGTCTAGCTCCTTCCTCGGTTTTATACTGCCCGGGTGAGCCGTGATGATCCCACGGAACGCAATTAACTGTCACAAAAGTGACACCATGCTCTACCAATCGACGAGCCGCTAAAGCGCTTTTCCCAAATGTGTGTCGACCGTAGCGGTCACGCAGTGAATCAGATTCTCTCGATAGGTCAAAAGCATCACGGGCTTGGTTGCTCGTAAGCAATTCAAATGCCGCTAGCTGATTCTCATCGAAATCCTTCAGCAAAGGCACGGTGTCCGCTCTCAGTCGATCGAGCGATTGCATTAATTCATGACGGTCCGCAAGTCGTTGCAGGGTCAAACTATTTCCCAACGACAGATTCTTAACCTCAAAATTAGCTTTATTTGGATCGGAATTAACAACAAAAGGATTCCACCCTCCTCCCAAATAGGCCGAGTAGTGAAACAAGTTATCTGTGCCGCCACGCAAGTCAGGGACTGCGACATATGGCGGTATTCCAACCGTGTTTGCGCCGCGCAGACGGGCCACTGCAGAACCGATCGCAGGACGACGTTGCTGTTGATTATCTGGCGCGTTGAATGCGGGACCCTCGAATCCGGTCAGCATCCAATGATTTCCCTTTGTATGATCACCCGTCCCATGATTGACGGTTCGCACTACCGCCAGTTTATCCGCCACGCGTGCTTGCTCTGGCATCAGCTCTCCGAACTGTATGCCTGGCACGTTAGTTTTAATCGCTCCCAATGGTCCTCGATATTCCGAAGGCGCTTGCGGTTTTGGATCCCAAGTCTCCATATGGCCAGGTCCACCGCTGAGCCAAAATAAGATGACATTGCAACCTGCTGCCGAAGGTCGGATTGTTCCTTGAGCTCGGAGTTGCATTAGATTCGCCAGCGTCAAACCACCCGCACCCAGAGCGCCAGCTTGTAAAAAACATCGACGCGAGAGCGTCTGTTCTATTGGGTGCCATGTTTGTCGGTTCGCGTTTGTCATTCGAAATGCACAGACTGTGAGTTAGGGTGCGATTTGTGTGGCCAATTTCATTTGCATTATCGCCGAACGGATAAAAAAGATGATAGTCTGAAAAGAAAGCAATTTAAAGATGCCTCTGTCGAAGGAACGGAGAACTCTGGCGTCGTCCTAACCGCAGCGTCACGACTAGTTCGGTTCCTTCTCAAAAGTATGTCTTTGAGGAGTCGGTTTGAGTCGGCCTTGTAATGTGAACAGATTAACTAGCCCTTCGTTTACCAACCGCTCTCCTGCGCCAACTTCCGCTTGTGTGGTGTCGCTAGCTCCGTACCCCCCGCGCGGCGGACTGAAGATCAGGAAGGTAGCTCGGCCACGGGTATGCGGCGTTACAGCAATATCCGAATAGGTATGCGTGCTTCAAGCCAGATCTATTGCGGAAATCGACTTGAAACTGATGAAATGGTTCTCCAGGCAGAGTAATGACGCCTATTTCATCATTGATCAGCAGCGCGGTCACACCCAACGTCAGCTCCTCGTTAGGCTTCCATCGATTGCGAAATTGTAATTCTTTGGATGAGGCAGCGAATGAATTGGAAATGCCTGGAATATCCTTGGAAAAGGCTAGTGCTCGTTTGACTTCCACTGCTAGCAGTTCACCCAACTTTTGGACGTCATCAAAATCCTTTTCGCGGCTTTCTCCTCGAGCCATGATTAACGGATTAATGTCGCCGCCACCACCTTGAATGAAGATGCACATACACTGTTCGCCTAATTCGGATTCCACTATTCGCCGCATAACGCCTAGATAGTCAGCGGAGATCTGGCGATTTCTTGGACCGAGTACCACGGGATGGCAAGCGTAATTGACTATAACTGCTCGGACTTTTTGATTTTCATCTGTGACGCGAATCACTCCAACCTGTCGATCGACTGAACCGTATGGAATTCGAGCGATGCACAACGCGCGACAACTGAACATCTCTTGTACGACGGCGTTCGATCGCTTGGCCGCACGGTCAAAGAGCGATGTCCAACCGTGAACAAAAACTCACTACCACTCTTGGCAAAAACCTGAAGCAGCCTCAACTCCGCGAAAAACGATCGCGACGTGCTAGGGGCCTCCGTGCGCAACTTACCAACCACCGAAACTGGCTCCCTGAAAATCGCGGAAAATGGCTCCCTTTCAGACGACGGTCATAATCTTCTCGCGGATATGCGAGGGACACGTTCTGGGATTGATCCGATTTGAATTTTGGACTCGACAGAGCATTTGCAAATGTCGATTTGAATCCGAGTCGTGATTGGCCCTTGGCAAGTAGCTGTGATTTTACCTGCTGCATGAGATCAATAATCGGCACGCTTCTCTTCTCGCGAAGTATTTTCAAAAGGATTTCCTCGATTGAGGCTTGGTTTGGAGCTTTGCGATTTTGCTTGTCCTCCAATTTGAACTGCTCGGCTTGACGGCCACCGCGAAATTAGCTGAGCTACCGATCAGTCGTTGCATTAAAGACTACTTCTTCCGCTCATATTGGAAAACAAGAGTTGTTTCTGCAAGCGACACATCCTTAATGGCCTTGAGTAAACTTTCGCGATTTTCACTTCCCTTTGGAAGCTTCAACTCAGACGACAACGCATAAACGGTAACGTTATATTTTTTCAAGCCCGGCCCTTTCGAGCACATCGGATCGTAGGCCGCTCTCTTTTTGTCGTTCAAACCAACCGTCCCGGTCTTCTTATCGTTCTTTAAGAGTTGATCCACGTTGGCCGGAATGTTGTAGACCAGCCAATAGGATTTCTCTTGGTCTGGTGCCGAATGCCAAAGGCTAAGCGCAAACGATTTAGTTCCGGCAGGAGCATCTTTCCACTGGATCGGCGGCGACGCACTCTGGCCATCACATGTGAACTCAACCGGAATCATCCCGTCGGCTCCGATGGCAGAACTCGATACAGCGAAACCGGTTTTTACTGCGGACGCTTCTGGTTTTTCTTTATTCGCTGCGTTCGCCTCTGGCAGTTTATTACCTCGCGGTGGATCGTTGCGTGGTGGTGGGTTGTTTCGAGGCAGGGGATCGCCGCCGCCTCGGCGACGTGGCGTGTAGCTTTCGGTATTCGCCTTGCCATTGGGGTCTACAAACGTAAACTGCGCCGCGCCATCCTTCGCCAAAACATAACTGACCGTCCTTTTCTTGCCTTGAATCTCATAGGTCAGCCGATAACTATCCTTCGCTAGCTCGGCAAAGTCGACGATCTTGGCACCTCGCAAGGGAGGCAGAGCCGGCCGCACTCCACCAGCTCTCGGTTGCGGATCGACTTGCCCGTCCCGTTCGACCACCTCGCCATGGAATCCGCCATTGAGATACGGATAGGTCTTGGTTGCATGGTAGTGATAACCGAGCCGTGGCGTCGTGTGGCCATTGAACTGGTCGAGCCCCTCAACCTTGGACCCATCGGGCTCCGTGTATCCGTAAATCGCGTAGCCATCGAGCGCGTACGCAACGGGTTTGTCCTTGCCAACGATCTCCTGCAAATGCGTCGGTGCGATGTGGTAGTGGTAGTCATCGGCTCGACCACAATGGCCTCCAAATTCGTCCAGTTCACCGGCAAGTAGAGTATCGGTCCGGCCATCATTCTTGATCGGATTGAAAATCGGAACACCATTAGCTGCCAAGGCGATGGCTCCACGAAAGAAATGGGATTTGGCTGACAACGGATTCTTTGCGACCACGGGCTCGAGTGGAATTCGCCAAGCGTTATTGTCAAAGTACGGTTGCGGCATCGGGACCTGCTGTTGCCAAGCCGTAATACCAACCATCATCCGATGGTCAGGCATCGAATTCGATTCGACGTAAAAGAACTTCGAATCCTGTCGATACTTGACTACGCCCAGTTTGGCGAATGGATCAAACGAGTCCGCGATGAGGGGTTTGCTCTCGGCTCTCGTTGTCACGAGCCTTGGGTGCTGAATCTGCAACTTCGTATTTTCGTTTAATGCTCGGACTTGAACTACTTTTTGTTCGATCCACTTATGATCGGCTTCTGTTAGTTTGGCGATCTCTAATGAAACGACTTTACCATCTTTGCGTCGGACTTGAACCTTTCCATCGACAGACGCCACGTAAGTCGCATGGATATGAGCACCATTTTCGCTATACGTCCAAACTCGCACAGTTGAATCTCCTGTTCCATGGTCATGGCCATCGTGAGCGAATGTTATGAGCGGCAGCGTATTCAGAGCAATCACGACAATAAGCAACGTCAAGTTCCATCTCCCCCTCTTCCTCACGGAGGGAGAAGGTGGGAAAGCCAAATGTTTGGGGGCACTGTTTAAATTGCATTCTGTTATTTTCATATTCTTTACTTTTTGTTCGTCCCTTTCTTGCCGCCCTTACCACCTTTAATAGGTGCGACCGGTTGGCTTGGATCAAAATCTGTATTTATTGTCGGTCGCTGAGCATTGACGTCGGTCAAATACTTGGTCAGCCATACCAAAAATGTCGACGGGATTAGGATCCGTGAACTTGAACGCGTTTTCGTTTCCGGTATCGCCGTCATGTTCGTCGTATCCATGTGCGCCCGGTCCTCCACCCGCGATGTGCCATTTGCCATAGTGGGCAGTTGTATAGCCAGCCTTCTTTAGCATCTCGCCAATCGTTGTTTCATCCTTGCTCAAGTCCTTGATCAAACGTGGTTCGGTCAACTTGCGTCGGGGGACGGCTGGTGCCGCTTTAGTCCAATGAAGTTGTGCAGGGCTCTTGCCGGTCTGAAGACTAATTCGAGTTGGCGAACAAACAGGCGATGTTCGCCTTAATGGTATCGGCCATCTGCGGCTTACGAACCTTGGCAGCAGCGGGAGCTTGCGACCAAACGCTCGAAGCACATGATGGAATCGCTATCAGCATGAGCATAAATCGCATTACAGACTTCATGGATTAGTTCTCCGTTTCAACTTTCCGATCGGGGGAATGGTGGCTAGTATGTTCAAAATAATCGGCGGGTAGCTCATTCTCATTCAACAACGAGAGACGCAAATCCAGTCGGTCAGGACCATAAGGCATTTGCACAAATCGCATATGCATAATTCGCCCTGATTTGGATTCATAAGCGATCTCAACACGCTGCGGACCACGCTCCTTGGGCTTCTTGACGGCGACCAACATGCGAACCATTTCGCCACCTTGAGATTCATACTCCTCTGGCCCCAAGCTCGAAAGCTGCACATGATAGGCTTGTCGCAATTGCTCAAGTCCCTCATGAAGATTCGCAAGCGGTATGGAAGTCTCATGCCCAGGAAGATCGCGATCGAAATGATGCACATCCTCACTGATTTTTACAGGCCCTTTTCCGTTGATCGCCCAACTCTGCTGCCCGTTGCTACCAGTGATGAATGGTAAACCGCCAATGGTTTTTCGCATCAGTACGAACCGATTGCTGTCCCGTACATGCAGCACGGCTCCTTCCAATGGCGCTTTTGGCGGACGTAGGCTTTCCTTGGTTGGCGGACGGTTGCCCCTTGGTGCGGGTGCATGCACTTCTTCAACGACGATCGCATAGGTCCGATCTTGGGATGCGACGTTGTTGACGATGATTCGATTCAGTTCTCGCATGGCTGCCGAAGCAGTCGATTGACCGAAGCCAAACCAGAGCGCGCCAGTTCCCAAACAAAGGACCGCAACGCTAGCCGCTGTGCTCCAGACCGACATGGAAGGAAACCGTCGTTCTATCGCACGAATCGACGACTCTGTCTTTGGTTCATCCAGCGTCTTTGGTCCATCCAGCAATTCAGCTCGAACAGCCAACGCGTTTCGCATGCGATCATGAAGCAACGAGGCGTGTGCGAACGCCTTGGCATGCGATGGATCCGATCGTATCCAATCACTTAGCTCCACCTGCTGTTCAGCAGTCAGAAAATCGTCCAAGTAGCCATCGATCAACTCTCGAGGATTATGCATCATGGCCGTGCTCCTTCGAGAGCAACGCGTCGCTCGATGCAATTTCGCAATTGTTCTCGGATGCGCTGTAGCGACTTGGCCACAGTGTTGGGTGTCATACTCAAAAGGCTTGCTATGGCGGCTGGCTTCAAGTCGTTTTCGTAACGCAGCTCGCACAGTTGCCGAGCGCGACCCTCCAAGCCGTCTAGGCAGTCGTTCAAGTAGTCGAGCGAACGCGTCTCCTCGGGCTCGATCTGTTCGAAGGCTTTCGCGAGCAATTCGACCGTTTCTCCGTCGAACACAAGTCGATTTCGTCGACGCTCACGGAGGTAGGTACCCATCTGATTTCGAGCGATTCCCATAGCCCAGCCGACGAAGGACCTCGACGGATCGTACGATGTGAACGACTCAAAAACGGCGACTGCAATGGTTTGGAGAACATCGTCGCGGTCCCGAAAATCTCGAACTACCGACGTTACGTAACCCGAAATGACGGGCTGCGCTAGCGTCCAGTATCGAATTGCTTGTTGAGAGTTCTCGTCCAAATTTGTGTCCTTCGAGTATGCCTTTGACTATTACTTAGCCGGCGGCATCCAATTATGATAAACCAAATGGAAAGTTTCTCCCGAATACCACAGAACCTGCTTTGCGGACTCGGCTTCCAAAGCCGATGGACAGTGTTCGAATCACTTGTGACCGTCGTCTGAAAGGGAGCCATTTTCGGCACCGCTTCGGGAGCCATTTTTGATACTTTCTTCGTGTGCCTTCTTCTTCCGCCGTTTTTCTGAAATTCCTACTTTGAAAAACGAGCGATATCTCGCATGTATTCCTTCTTTGTTTTCTTCAACTACTTTTGAAGTAGTGCCCAAACATAGGCGATTCTAGAAGAGCCTGCGGAGCCGTATCAGCGACTCCGCAGGCTTCCCGTTGGGAGACAAGACTCCCGTCGAGAATGGATCATCGATCCTGTATCCCAACCTAGTTCAACTTGCTCAATTTCTGAAACGCCTTCTGCGCCCGCGCGATCGCAATGCCTTCGAAAGGGAAGTGAGAATCGAAACCAACCGCGCCAACGGAATCAGCAATTCGGTAACGAGCCTGAGAGACTCCGGTAAACCGTCTCGTGGTCAAACGTTGGATACTTGGGTTCTTCATTCTACTGTAGCGTGGGCCCAGGCGAACCTCGATGTTTCAAAAGAAACGGCCATTTCGAACTTGGTAGACAATGCCGAAAAAGTAACAATGCAATCGATGCCGGAATCGTGTTTCGCAAGGGCACATCGTTGGCTTTACTCTAGACCGAATGAGTCTTTGCCAGAGGGCTCGCTTTGGGACGAGATGAATCGCCTCGGTGCATGTGGTGATTGGTGCGGCGGTCCGCGCGTTGAAGGAGCTTTGAGGAGCGGCATGTCGCTCGCAGGGAAAGTCCTAAGTTCCCTACATGAGCAGACAGCAAGTCCTGCAGCCGAAGTTAACTCGTCCGAGTTAACGCAGTTAAGGGATGAGCCATCATGCAGATGGAGGACTGATGACGACCAAGCCTTACATCAGCGGTTCGCGCTACATCCTCAAGATGAGCGACTATGCCAAATGGGATTGGTGCGAAATTTGGGATGTACTTTACTGGTGTTTTATTGACCACGAACGGGATTTCTTCAGTGCCAATACACGCATGCGAGTGATGCTGGGGCAACTCGACCGGATGGGTGCAAAACTCAATCATCATCGAGGTACGGCAGTTCGCTTCCTGGAGAAGCCTCATGGCTAGAACAAAAGCAATTCTCACGCTCACGCCGAGACGTCTGCAGTTCGCCAGCCGATGGCTTGCCGAACGCGATTCAGCCCTAAAGCGTGTTCTCGATGAACATGGTTATCCAGAAATGTGGGCTCGCTCACCTGGATTCTCAACGGCTGTTCATGTTATTTTGGAACAGCAGGTTTCACTCGCTTCGGCAAATGCAACTTTTTATCGATTGGAAGAAAAGCTTGGCGGGACCGTTACGCCTGAGGCATTATTGAAACTAAGCGAGACGGAGTTCAAGGAGCTTGGCGTGACGCGTCAAAAGATCTTGTACGTCCGACTCTTGGCCGAACAAGTTGCTTCAGGAAGTTTCTCGTTTGCGTCATTGGCACGGATGCCAAATGATCTGGTTCGCTCCGCGATGACTAAGCACAAAGGGATCGGGATTTGGACGTCCGACATCTATCTTTCGGAATGTCTGTTACGATGTGACATCTTGCCGAAGGGAGACATTGGCGTCCAAGAAGCGTTTCGCGTCTTGAAGGGGCTTGAAGTGAGACCAACGCATGAGGAGCTCGAAGCCATGACAGAGCACTGGCGTCCATGGCGAAGCGTAGGGACCAGAATGCTTTGGAAGTTTTATCAAAGCCGCCATTCGCTCCGCAAAGGAAGCCATCAATGAACTCAAATCCACTCTCTACGCGTTCTACTCGTTTCGCGTTAGCCATCACTGTATTTCTACTTACTAGCGGTTTCGTCCATTTAGCAATACTTGGGGTCTTTGGAACAACTTGGCACGGTCCGCTGTCATTTCGCAAACCCGCACTCTTTGGCATTTCAGGCGGCATGACGATGTGGTCGCTCGCTTGGCTCATGACTCAACTGAGCCGATCGCGATTTGATCGGTTGCTTATCAATGCGATTGCGATTTCTCTTTTCATCGAGGTGTCACTCATCACATTTCAAACGTGGCGGGGCGTAGCGTCGCACTTCAATCACTCGACCAGTGTTGATGCTGCGATTGAGTTTACGATGCTTGGATTGATCCTGTTCGTGACGGGCGCCATTTTCTATTTGACATGGCGAACGCGTTGGCTGCGAACGATTGATCCTGCGATGGCGATCGCGATCCGCAGCGGGATGGGTTTGCTCGCGTTGTCATGCTTACTGGGCATTGCGACTTCGGTCCTGGGTGAAGTAAGTCTTGCTGCGGGGCGCTCCTACGAAGTTTGGGGACGGGCAGGTGTTTTGAAATTCCCGCATGGAGTTGCGCTGCACGCAATTCAGATGTTGCCATTTGTTGCATGGCTAACTCGAATATGCGGATTGAAACATTCTTCGGTCCGAATAGTGCAATCAGCTCTTGCAGCTCAAGTGTTGTTTATGCTTTATGCCGTTTGGCAAACGAGCCAAGGTCGAGACCGTTTCGATTGGGATTCGACTGGCGGTACCCTCTTGGCGACAGTTCTATTGCTAAGTGTGTATCCCACGTTATCGTTAGCTCGTGGATTTGCACGATGCCGCTGGACATCGGGGCGAAACGTCTTAAAAAGTAATTGGTAGTGTTTTCATGAACAATTTCCTGGAATCCACCTCGCAAGGTCTGTACTGTATTCCTGGTGATTTTCACATTGATCCCCACTCACCTGTGGAACGCGCCGTAGTCACACATGCGCATTCCGATCACGCTCGCTGGGGCTGCCAAAAGTATCTTGCCGCAAAGCCTTGCGAACAGTTACTACGACTTAGAATGAGTCCGGAGGCGGAGTTCCGATTTCTACCCTATGGCGAAACGCTAACCGTTGGCGGAGTTCGAGTCAGTTTTCACCCTGCAGGTCACATTCTAGGCTCGGCCCAAATCCGGCTTGAGTATCAAGGCCAAGTCGGCTTGATCACCGGCGACTATAAACTTGGAACGGATCCGACATGCGAAGCTTGGCAGCCTGTTCGCTGTCACTGGATGGTTAGCGAGTCCACGTTTGGGTTACCTATTTATCGTTGGCCATCTCAAGAGGGCGTCTTCCAGTCGATCAACCAGTGGTGGCAAGAGTGCCGTGACGCGGGCAAGTGTTGCTTGCTCTACGGGTACGCTATCGGCAAGAGCCAACGTTTGCTCGCAGGACTCGATCCGACCATCGGAAGAATTTATTGCCATGGAGCCGTCGAGAAAGGCAACGAAGCTTATCGCCGGACGGGTATAGCTCTACCAGAAACAACGTATGTAGGCTCTGTTGCTGGCAAGCACGATTGGCGGGGGACGATGGTTGTTGCCGTACCAAGTGTTCATGGAACACCTTGGGTGAAGAAATTCGGACGTTGCAGTACAGCCATGTCGAGCGGCTGGATGGCCGTACGAGGAGCTCGCCGACGTCGATCCGTCGACCGAGGCTTTGTCCTAAGCGACCATGTTGACTGGCAATCTCTCTTGACCGCAATCGACGCATGCAATCCCGAGACGGTTTGGTTGACACATGGTTATGCCGCTTCGGTCGCTCGCTATCTCGTCGAGCAAGGACGCGATGCGCGAGTACTCGATTCACGTGGCCGGAGCGAAGTGGACGAAGATGCCGCTGACGAAGTTTCCTCCAACGAAAGGGCCAACGCCAGCATCGATCCTGCGCCGGGAGAGGCGAAGACACCATGATACGTTTTGCCGCTTTGTTCGATGCAATTGACAGGACAACAAAAACGAACGAAAAGCTGGCCGCTCTAGTGCAGTACTTTGGCGATGCAAACCATGCCGATGCTGCGTGGGCGACATACTTCCTCTCCGGATACAAGCTCAAGCAATTGGTCCCGACCAAGTTGCTTCGCATTTGGGCGGCCGAGGAGGCGAGCATTCCATCCTGGCTGTTTGAGGAGTCGTATCATTCGGTTGGAGACTTAGCTGAAACCTTAACCTTGATTGTTCCGCCAGGAGAAGGGCCGGATGATCTCTCACTATCGCAATGGGTTGAACAACGATTGATGCCGCTTCGAGCGATGGAAGAAGTCGATCAACGCGACGCTGTAATTACGATTTGGAAACAATCTCATACACAGGTGCGTTTGGTGATCCTGAAGTTGATTACAGGAGCGTTCCGGCTGGGTGTGAGCAAATCCATTGTGACGCGCGCTATCGCAGAACATGCTGGCGTGTCGTCCGATGTTATCTCGCATCGACTGATGGGTATATGGAAACCTACCGCGTCGTTCTTCCAAAACTTGATCTCGAAAGAGGTGCAAGATACGATCGCTAGCCAGCCGTTTCCATTTTGCCTTGCGCATCCGATCGACCATGAACTTGGCCCTGAATGCATCGGACCTGCAAAAGACTTTGTGGCGGAATGGAAGTGGGACGGAATACGCGGTCAAGTGATTCGACGCAATGAACAGGTGTTCATTTGGTCGCGAGGCGAGGATCTGATGGAGAACAGCTGGCCCGAGATCGAATCGGCTGCTCAGCTATTGCCTAACGGGACAGTTTTGGATGGAGAAATCTTGGCATCGTTAGGCGAGAATCAAGTTCTTCCATTCGCCAATCTTCAAAAGCGGATTGGACGCAAGGCCGTAAGCAACAAACTGCTGAAAGAAGTTCCAGTTGTTTTCCAGGCATTTGATCTTCTTCAAGACGCCGGCGAAGACATCCGCTCCCAAACGTTCTCTGAACGCAGGCAGCGGCTTGAGCAATTGCTATCGAGTATTGATCACCCCAACCTATGTTGCACGCAGCTGCTCCAGGGAACTACTTGGGATGAATGGGCAAAGATACGCGATCGAAGCCGCGAGACGAACGCCGAAGGATTGATGCTGAAGCGTTTGGATGCAAGCTACGAAGTCGGCCGAGTACGCGGTGTTTGGTGGAAATGGAAGGTAACGCCTTACACGATTGATGCGGTACTTATCTATGCGCAAAAAGGACATGGAAAACGCTCGGGGCTTTATACGGACTATACGTTCGCGGTTTGGGACGGTGACACTTTAGTCCCCTTTGCAAAGGCCTACAGTGGACTCGATGATTCGCAAATGAAAGCGGTGGATAAGTTTGTCCGACAGAACACACGCGAATCTTTTGGTCCAGTGCGAAGCGTTGCGCCGGCGTTAGTCATGGAGATTGCTTTTGAGGGTTTACAGCGCAGCCCACGCCACAAAAGCGGAATCGCGACACGATTCCCAAGAATCGTTCGCTGGAGACAAGACAAAAAGCCCGAGGAAGCGAATACACTCGCCGAGCTCATCGATTTGTTACCTTCGATAGAATAGGAGTTGTTGAAATCGCATCCCGTTTTGAGCCTGAGGCATTAGCCGATTGATGCCGGAAAAAAATCGGCAAGCTCCTCAGTCTCAAAACAACTCCAGAGATTACCAAACTCCAAATTGAAAAATCCCACACCTCTTCAAACTGTCCGCGATTACTTTGCCAGCAAGGGAAAAAATCCTTTTCGTTTTCAGACGGAGGCGTGGAAAGCCTATTCTGAAGGGCACAGCGGTTTGGTTCATTCGGCCACAGGTACTGGAAAGACATTGGCAGTTTGGCTAGGACCGATTCTCGCTTGGCTTAAACGGAACAAGACTCGAAGCGAGTGGAATCCGAAGAATCCGCCGGCTCTTCGCGTCCTATGGATAACACCTCTTCGAGCTCTAGCGGCAGATACAGAAAATGCTCTTCGTGCCCCCATCGAAGCAATGGGACTGCCGTGGCTACTGGAATCTCGTACCGGTGATAGCCACGCAAGCATCAAAGCGAAACAACTCAAACGATTGCCAACCGCGTTGATTACAACTCCCGAGAGTCTTTGCCTGCTCCTGACGCATGCAGCCTTGCAGCCGCAGTTGAGTGCCATCGAAGGAGTCATCATAGATGAATGGCACGAACTGCTTGGAAGCAAACGAGGTATTCAAGTTGAACTGGCGTTGTCGCGACTTCGCAAGCTCAACCCACATCTTCGAACTTGGGGCCTATCCGCAACGCTCGGTAACCTCACCCAAGCTGGCGAAGCACTCATTGGATGCAAATCAACGCAACCTTGCAAAATTATTCAGGGCACAACAAAAAAGCAATTGCGACTCGATTCGCTGATTCCGGACAAGATGGAACGCTTCCCATGGTCTGGACACATTGGGTCTCGCATGGTTCCTCAAGCTGCCAAAGAGATCGAGGGGGTAAAAAGTGCGCTCGTCTTTGTTAATACCCGATCGCAAACGGAGATTTGGTATCAACACCTGCTGCAATGTCGACCCGATTGGGCGGGGCAAATCGCAGTGCACCATGGCTCACTCGCTACGAGCGTAAGAGACTGGGTAGAGAACGGATTGCGAGACGGCAAGCTACGAGCGGTTGTCTGTACGAGTAGCCTTGACTTAGGAGTCGATTTTTCAGCAGTCGACCTAGTACTTCAAGTTGGCAGCCCCAAAGGTTCCGCTCGCTTGCTTCAGCGCGCGGGCCGTAGCGGGCATCAACCCGGAGCCGAAAGCCGCCTGATTTTCGTGCCGACGAATGCCTTGGAGTTGATCGAGCTTGCAGCCGCCAAGGATGCGATCCAACATGGCAAGATGGAAGCTCGACTGCTACTCAATAAGCCCTTGGATGTCCTGGTACAACATGCGGTCACGATTGCGATCGGCGGAGGTTTTACTTCCGAAGACTTGCTGGAAGAAGTCAGAAGTACCCAAGCGTTTCAATCTCTGACCGATGACGAATGGCAATGGGTACTCGATTTTATCGTTCGGGGCGGTAGCTCGCTCAAAGCATACCCCGAGTTTCATCGTGTCCAGGTCGAAAATGATCGGTATCATGTATCGATGCGTCGCGTGATAACCCTCCACCGCCTGAACATTGGCACAATCGTTTCCGATACCGCAATGAAGGTCAAATACATGAGCGGTAACACGATCGGAACCGTCGAAGAAAGCTTTATATCAAAGCTCAAGCAGGGAGACAAATTTCTGTTCGCGGGCAAACTAGTTGAGCTGGCGATCGTCCGAGACAATGTCGCATACGTCAAGCGTTCGAAAGGAACACCTGATGCAGTTCCACGTTGGATGGGTGGACGCATGCGACTATCGAGCGAGTTGAGCGCTGCGCTGCGTGAGAAGATTCATGAAGCATCAGACGGAGACTTGAAAGGTCCCGAGATGAAATCCTTGAAAAGTCTATTCGAACTTCAGCAACGCTGGAGTATCTTGCCGAGAACGAACGAGCTGTTGATCGAAGTGATTCACGAGCGGTCCGGCTACCAGGTATTCTTGTTCCCGTTTGAAGGAAGGCTGGTGCATGAGGGGATGGCTTCGGTGTTGGCATATCGCTTGACGCGGCAACAGCGCACCACCATAAGCATGGCGTGCAACGACCACGGCATTGTCTTGCAATCGCCTCACCCTTTACCAATTGAGAAAGCCATTGCCGAGGGCCTGTTTTCGACAGAGCGACTTGAGGACGATGTTCGTCAGAGTATGAACGCGACGGAAATGGCGAAGCGGCAGTTTCGTCAAATTGCGAGGGTTTCCGGTTTGATCCAAGCTGGCTTGCCCGGGCAGAGAAAGAGCACCAGCCACATTCAAGCCAGTAGCAATCTTTTTTTTGATGCCTTTAGCGAACACGATCCGGGGAATCTTTTGCTAGAGCAGTGTCGCCGAGAGGTACTTGAACAACAACTAGAATGGACTCGGCTAAGTTGTGCACTGGAGCGTATGCAGGAAGGCAAGATAAGGATGATGTATCCACCAAAGGTAACGCCCCTGGCGTTTTCGTTGATGGTCGATAAGTTAAGAGAGAGAATGAGCAGCGAGACTCTAGCCGAACGCGTTGCACGCATGCAAAAGGCACTTGAAACCGCCGCTGGGGACGAGGTGGCATAAGCCGTCCTTCGAGCCTGAGGCGATAGCCGTTTTCCCACTTTAGTCGCAATCCAATAATGCCCCAACATTCTCCAATCGCCTCAGCAACAAACGGCCAATCCGGCCTCTCGTCGCTTGCGATTTCCATCGAAGGGCTTGATGTTCAATTGCTCGCACGACGAGGGGTTTACTGGCCCGAGCAAAAGACACTTTTTATTGCGGATACTCACTTCGGCAAAGAAGCATCATTTCGTAGCCAAGGGATCGCGGTTCCTCGCGGTAGTACTGACGGTACTCTGGCGACAATCGCCCGAATGATTTCCGAGTGTCACCCATCGCGACTGGTATTGCTAGGCGATATGATTCATGCACGATCTTCGATCACGCAAGGTATCCGAGAATCGTTGGATGCGTTTTTTTTTGCGCACCCGCAACTGCGATTTTCATTGGTTCTAGGGAATCACGACAGGGGCCTTCCTGCATTGATCAAAGGCTGGCCGATTGAAATCCTTGACTCGGGTGCTCAGATCGGTTCGGTTTCCGTTTCTCATCTTCCGCAAGAACCTAGCCTATCGACTAAGCTATTAGTCTGTGGTCACCTTCACCCCGCTTACCGCTTTACTTCCAAAATGGACTCCGTCGGGAAATTACCCTGCTTTTGGTTATCCAATCGGCAGTTCGTTTTGCCCGCGATCGGCGAGTTCACGGGTACGCAAGTTATCCATCCATGCAAATCAGATCAAACCTGGGTCATCGCAGATGACGAAATCCTTCGAGTATAAGCCTATGCCACTGACACCTGCAGATATCGACCGGATCATTCAAATGGCCTGGGAAGATCGAACAGCATTCGATGCGATTCAAATCCAGTTTAGCCTGACACCAGGCGACGTGATCAAGCTGATGCGAGCTGAAATGAAGCCCTCTTCGTTTCGACTCTGGCGAGCTCGCACGACAGGTCGTAAGACCAAACATGTCGCTCTTCGTGAGGTTGAAGTGAATCGCTTTCGATGCCCTGATCAGAAGGGGTCGTGAGGCTAATAACCGATTTACAAAAGAGGCATAAACTTGTAGCCTGTGTAGCAACAAGCCCCCTACACGACATTCTATGGCTTGCTGTTACCAGAGGGTTGGTCAAGTCTGCTCGACAGCGCAAAGAAGGTCGGCGCCCAAAGTCCAACAAAGATCCCGAATCGTTCGGCATGCGCTTTTTGCTCAGCCCCATCACCGCCTGTTAGAAACCAAATAGCGATTGAGGCGATAATGGACGCAAATCCTAGGAAAAAGCATAGCGTTGAGAGTGGCTTTAGTTGAGAAATCATTTGCTTGCCTATCTAGGAAAGTGTTGGTAAAACAACATCAACCCAAAATCTGGGTTAATGTTAAAAAAATTAAGGTCGTCTCGAACTAAGTGTACCACCTTTGAGCATTGCCAACTAGTTAACTGGGCAAGATTACTGAATCGACTACATGCACAACACCGTTAGTGCAATGAATGTCAGCTGAGATAACGGTCGCATCGTCGATCTTGACTTTGCCATCCTTGACAGCAATCGTGATTTGCTTGGCAGCCACGGTTGTGGCAGTCGTCAGCTTCACCACGTCGGCTGCAGTCACTTTGCCTGCAACCACATGATGCGTCAGGATACCCACCAACTTTCCCTTGTTTTCAGGTAGTAGCAGACTATCCACCGTCCCCGCAGGCAACTTCGCAAATGCATCATCTGTGGGTGCGAACACCGTAAACGGGCCCGTGCCTTTGAGTGTATCCACCAAACCTGCTGCTCCAAGTGCTGCAGCGAGAGTCTTAAAAGTACCTGCACCAACCGCTGTATCAACAATATCTAACATAAACATTTCCTTGGATCTTCTTACTTGACTCGCAACGCCAGAAATTGGTTGAGTTTACGGTCAGGACTTGTGATCTCGTTAAATTGTAGGATGATGGAAACCCCTGCGGCCGTGGGTGTTGTCAGTTTAAATCGATGGTACGCTCCAGCATTTTTTGGAAAGTTCAGTTGTGTCAGGGCCACATGATGTTCACAATTTTTGAAAAACTTGTGTGCACGCTTGCTTGTGGATTTTGGTCGCGGCTTCGGACTCCGGTCCTTCGGCCAACGATCTGTCATCCGCTATCGAAGTTTTCGCAGCTTCAATCGCCGCCGAGGGAGGAACAGCGAGGTGGGCGAGCATTAAGACATCGCGAAGTGTCTGAACAAGAACAATCTCTGTGGGAGGCAAGCCCTCTATTAAGACGAAAGAGCTTCTCGAGGTCGACTGTCAGTTCGGAAGTAGTGCATGGTGCCAGTGAATCCTAAACTTGACAAACCGAACAAGCGAACATCTGCCTATTGCCAAGCAACGTTGTCTGTGTCTTCGAATGGCACAGTGGGCATCGGTCTTTCTTGTAAATCAAAAGCCGCTCGTCGGAGCTCAGTCGGCTAAGCGGCTTGTCTGTTTCGTCGCGATCGACCGTGATAACTCGATTGTACTTGACTCCAAGAGCTAGCAAGCGAAGAGACTTTTTCCAAAGATCATCGAACTCAATACGGGTCAACGAACAGCTTGGTCGTGACGGATGAATTTTTAGCAAGAAAAGAATCTCGGCTCGGTAGATATTTCCTATTCCTGCTACGATCGACTGGTCGAGAAGCAACTGCCCAATAGGCTTCTTGCTCTTCTGCATTCGAGCCCAAACTCGCTCCGGATCTGCATCGGAACGAAGAGGGTCCTCGCCCAGCTTTGACCTGGAGTCGCAAACCTGTTTCGAGTTGAGAATCTCACATTGATTCGGGCCATTCAGGTCCAGCGTGTGCGTTTTACCAACGAATCGAATGCGTACCGCGCCCCGAGGTTCTGGTGGAGGAGACTGGTGTAGTCGAAACTTGCCATACAACCCAAGGTGGACATGCAGGACAAGTTCGCATGAAAAAGAATAGTAAAGATGTTTTCCGTGGGCATCTACTGATTTTAGACTCTTGCCGGACAGTAACTTGGATCCCGCTTCGAACCGACCTTGGGGCGAACTAACCTTGAGGCGTTGGCCTGCGATCCACTTGGTATGGTCCACTGCAAGGCGATGAACGGTATGTCCCTCGGGCATGGTTCGGGTATTTCTAGGTGGCTTGTTTGGTTTGTTGGCCGTTGACGGTTCTCATGTACAGCAACCGAAAACTTTGCACATTGCCGATCGCCTAAAATCAACTATTTCACAGGCCAATTGCTGATGGGACAATCTTGAAACATGATCCGTTCGAAATCGGATTTGCCAACGAAAAAATGCGTTGTTTGTGGCCGGCCTTTCGCTTGGCGGAAAAAGTGGGAAAGAGTATGGGAACAAGTGAAGTATTGTAGCGAGCGATGTCGTCGTTCTGGCATTAAGAATCAACCGGACAAATCGCATGCTTCCCAGGGAAATTCCTGACGTGCAGCATGCGTCTATTCAACTGGTTTGGCTCAAGCGTGATCTGCGATTGGACGATCACCGTCCAATTTTCGAAGCTTGCCAAAACGGTCCGACCGTGATTCTGTACGTATTCGAGCCCAAGCTTTGGGCCATGCCTGAGATGGACCGGTCTCATTTTGATTTCATCGTTGAGTCGCTCCAGGATCTTTCGAGTCGCCTTTGCAAAATAGGGGGGCATCTTGCTATTCGCGTTGGCGAGTTGCCCGAGGTCTTTATCGACATTGCGAACAATGCCGACATTGCTGGCCTCTGCTCGCACGAGGAAACGGGAAACGGCTTCACCTACGAACGAGACCGTCGGGTTGCGAAATGGGCTCGGCAAATGGGGATCCCTTGGACGCAGTTTTCTCAAAACGGGGTCGTGCGGCCCCTGAAGAATCGCAATGGATGGGCAAATCTTTGGCAGACGCGAATGAATACGCTAATCGCCTCAAGTCCAACGCGTATCATGATCCCTAACGATTTCGACTGGGGTCGGATACCAAAAGGTGAGGAGCTTGGACTGGCACCGACGCGAAAGACAAACTTGCAAATCGGTGGCGAGTATAAAGCGAACGCGACATTGGAGTCGTTCTTAAAGATTCGCGGTGTCAATTATCAAAAAGGGATGTCCAGTCCGGTGACGGCGCGAGAGAACTGTAGTCGATTAAGTCCCTATCTCGCTTGGGGCTGCATATCCATGAAATCGGCTTATCAACGATTAGCAGCTAGGCAACGCGAGATTCGCGAAGCTCCCGCTGGATCGTTCGACTCGCGTTGGCTGGGGTCACTCAAATCGTTCTCCTCCAGGCTAGCATGGCACTGTCATTTCATGCAAAAATTGGAGGATGAACCGGAGCTCGAATTTCAGAACATCAGTAGGGTTTACGATGGTCTTCGCGAGAATGATTTAAATCAAGAGAAGTTCGAAGCATGGACGGTAGGCAAAACGGGGTATCCGATGATCGATGCATGTATGCGAGCTCTCAATGAGACCAGTTGGATCAATTTTCGAATGCGAGCCATGTTGATGTCGTTCGCATCCAATCATCTATGGCTTCATTGGCGACCAACGGCAGTTTACTTGGCAAAACACTTTTTAGATTTCGAACCCGGTATCCACTTTTCGCAATGCCAGATGCAATCGGGCACGACGGGTATCAATACCATTCGTATCTACTCACCTGCGAAACAGGTGGTCGATCACGATCCATCGGGAGTTTTCATCAGGCAATACGTGCCCGAATTGGCACGCGTTCCCGACGAGTATCTACCCGAGCCGCACCATATGCCATTGGACCTCCAGTCACAAATTGGTTGCATGATCGGTCGCGATTACCCATTCCCGATCGTAGATCATCGAAAAGCTTACAAGTCGGCTCAAGAAAAGATCTTCGCGATCAGGCAAACGACTTCGGCTATTGATGATTCGAAGCGCGTTTTTGCAAAGCATGGGTCACGCAAGAAACGCGATCCGTTGCCTAAACCCAAAAAAGCATCAGAATATCGGCAACTGTCACTCTTCGATGATACCGACGATCCTAGTAGGCAATGCTAGCAAGTTGTTCTCAGTTCTAGGATTACCGACGACACAATTTGACGTGGGCGACCCGTGAATGGTTACTTCTCACGTTATAAAAATTCTTACTTCAGTCAGTTGGAAGAAAGACCCACAACGCTGGGCGACCGCAATTGCAATGCACGGCGCGTCCGAGAAGTCCAATGCCCGCAACACTGAGGTAAATCGAAGTGCGAGCCGCATCCCAGAAGCCGACAACATGATGCGATCGTGGCCCCTCCAGGCGGTTTTCCACGCTGGGGACCGGATGGAAAATCGTCTCAACCAACGACGGACGCATAGGCTCTCCATCTTGCAAGCGATCAAGTCGCTCTGTGTTGTCGCGCATCAAGAGTGCGGTGCATCCCTCTGATTGTACCCGCTCGTCGATTTCAATCACTCCACGCCGACTGAGTGTTGGCAACGTGAGAAGTCCCAGGAATGACCAAAGACAAAACCAGAGACTAAACTGAATCGTTCCCCAGGCTGTGCCAAGATTTGTCGAAGCGACGAGTAAGGCCGCGACCAAAAGTCCAGCCGCAGTAAACAGCAATGCGACCGCTCGCCCTCGCCACCAACTACCTGTCTTCATCGCTAAGGTTCGTCGATTTGCAGCAAGTTCGTAACCTTCGGGCCCCAACACTTCTCGCCATCGCATCGGAAGCAACTGGAATCTTGGGCGAAGTACTCCCACAATGCCGCCTGTAAAACCTTCATCAGAACTTTCGACGTTGATGACGTCGAGTGGCTCATCGTGCGAAATCTTTGCCGCTGAGTCGCGAAGGAGTGCCATCTGCGACATCATGGATGCGATGCGAACCCGGAGTCGAAGCAATAATAAACTAATCATCAAGCCCGCAATCACTGTCCCTGCAACGCCTCCGTATTTTCCGGCGGTCATGATGAGAATGGCGGACATCAGCAAAAGAAAACCGTGGACTAAAACGCCTCGAAATAGACTTCTCAGGAACGTTCCAAGGTTTGGGTGAGTTCGACCGAATCGCATTGGTAACCAGAAACCTCCCAGAAAATCAAAGGGTAGCTGGATCAACATGTAGATGAGGACGAACAGGGACAGGCTAGTGACCTGCGATCCAAAGCTCGTGTCGGTCGCAGGCTGGAATCCAGACAGTATTCCCCAAGTCAGCGTCAACGTGGCAAGTGTCACGATCGTGCCGACAGAAGAAATACCTAACCAAAGTCGCGCACGTCCGTAGCCTAGCGTTTCTGTCTTTTCTTTATTTGGCCCCGACACGAATTGGGTTTTATTGAATTGCATGGTCTCCGCCGTCTTACGTATCCCTTTTAACATCCCGCCAAAGACGATGTTATGAAGCGGAACGACAGCGTACCAGTAGAGTATTCCGATCAAACCCTTAGGCCGATACCGGGCCGTCATCGTCAACCTGGTTTGATCACGATTGCCTTCCGAATCGAGATCAAAGTTCAACATCGCCACACCCGGAAGCTTCATCTCAGCAAGTAACGACAGTGAGCGATCACGATCGATACCGACCACACGCCAAAAGTCCAGTGCTTCGCCAAACTCCACTCGCTCGCTGTGACGTCGTCCTCGCCGCAAGCCTGGTCCGCCGACGAGCGTGTCCATCCAGCCCCGAATTCGCCAAAGAATATCGCCCGCGTACCAACCATTACCGCCACCAATACGACACACCGCCGCGAAAACGGAGGCGGAATCCGCGTTAATCATGACTGAGCGTTGGTCTATAAAAACCTTTCCACCCGCCCAATGCGGATCGCCGGGGATCGGGCCCGCGACGGACCAACGCGTTTCGACTTCGTTCAATTCATACTTTTGCAGCGCACGCTTGATCGCTTCTCGAACTCCCAGCGGTTCATGAGGCATCAGACGTTGGGTTTTGTCGTCGGTAACGACCACGCGATTGCGAAGCCCTTCTGCAAGTGGTCTTGCGATCTTATAAGAAACCGGCGTGACCAGACTGATCCAAAGCGAACTGAGCCTTGGCGTAAGAATCGGAACTGGCACAATCAATCGCTTCGGGATGTGCAGTTCCTCCGCCATGATCCGCATGAGCTCACGATACGGCAAAATGTCGGGCCCACCGATCTCCAGAGTTTGTCCAGTGGTCTGGGGAACTTCCAGACAGCGGACAAGCCAGTGCAAGACGTCGATGATTGCAACTGGCTGCGATTCTGTCGTCACCCAAGACGGAGTGACCATCACGGGCAGTCGTTCAACAAGGTAACGCAGGATTTCGAAAGACGCCGAACCCGATCCGATAATCATCGCTGCGCGAAATGTTGTGACTGGGACACCAGTCGACCCTAACATATCTTCGACTTCTCGGCGCGAACGGAGGTGGCGACTTAGACCATCACCAAGTTCCCCCAATCCGCCAAGGTAGATGATCCGTCGGACGCCAGCGCTTGCGGCCGCCTTGGCAAAGTTTGAAGCAAGTTGCAGATCTCGTTCGGCGTATTTTCCTCCTGATGCTTCCATTGAATGGACCAGGAAGTAAGCGACTGGACACCCCTGCAACTGTTCCACGAGTTGATCAACGTCAGATAGGTCTCCGGTAACGACATCAACCTTGGGATCATCGCGCCAAGGTCGTTCTTCCAGTTTACGTGGCTCGCGGGCCAAGCAACGAACCGTATATCCGGCGCGAAGCAGCGACGGAGCGAGGCGACCACCCACGTAACCCGTGGCTCCCGTAACGAATATGAATCCATCACCCATTTTTTTATTGTTCAAAATAATTCTGCTGGTTATTTTTCTTGGGATATGTCAATGGACAGCCATCAACTTTTCGTGCGAAAAGCCTCTTCGGTGTGATTACCCCCCACGATGCAACGTACTTTAGACCTCAATCAACCGAAGCTTGATTGCGACTCCTCGATTTTCTCACGAAAGACCTAAAAATAAAGGTTTTTTGCGATTTAACGTGGTGTCTACAAAACGATTAAGCCGCAACCGGGGGTGATTCCAAGTAAAGGCTAGTTTCGCAAAACGTGTCGATGCACGCAAGAATTCAATTCAAAAAACTCTCACGATCCCTGGAGCAAATCGATTCTCTCGAGGCGTCTCAAATCCCAATCCTGTTCTCGGTTCCAATTCAGTCAAGTAAGAGCTCGCGGATCGTGCCCATCCATGTTCCGAGCCAAATCATTCGTCAACATTTCTCAATGAGATAGACGCCATCGATCAGTTGGTCTGCTTCCATCCATAAATCGACCGCAAAGATCTCGTGCTTTACACGGCTGCCGAACCCTGCCCTGCCCGCTGCTTACTCGTCACTTTGAGTTTGGATTTGAGTACTGTAGGAAAAGACGCTTAATACACCCAACCCGTACAGAATGGCTGTCAGACCGACCAGCAAATCATAAGGTTTTGGCGTCGAGAGCGAGAATCGCAGCAGCACCGTCGAAATGACAAAGCCCGCATTGCGAACGACGTAGTCATATCGTTCGAAAAAAGGAATCGACACGATCAACAAGAAGATATCGGTAAAGATCATGAACTCAAAAAACATGGGAAAGAAGAAATAGTCAAGATTCTTTTCGCCATGACCTGAGCCGATCGTCGGCAAAAACACACCCACAAGCCATTGAACGACATTGTAAGCCGCTAGGGATAGCAGCGTCCCATAAAGTATTAAGGCGACGGACTTCTTGATCGCAACGAACTGGGCCAGATGAGGATGTTCCGAAGAATACTGGACAGTGCGACGTACTCGTCGAAAAATGGCAATCAGTACGAACATCGCCAATGCCGCAAGCATATCCAGAACGACGATCAACGCGGCATCGGTTTGCTCAAGCCATGTTGCCGGGTCGCGGAACTCGCCGATGTCTTTGAACACGCGACGGATCACAATCAAGGAGAGAATCTCGTACTGCATGGCTATCGAACTGGTGTGTGAACGCGGCAGCGCAAAAACCAACAGCAAAACTTCGAAGAACAAGATAAAGCTAAATGGCGTGTAGACCGCGTGAAGATAGTTTCGATCTAGATCAGATAGCACACCCGTTCGAAGACTTGGCACGGCACTCACCAAAGCGATCAGCGCCAAATGAATCAAAAAGCCGGAAACAGCTAGCCAGAGAGTCCAGGTTTCGATGCGTCGTTTTTGATGCTCTGAACTACAAGCATCATAAAGTGCTGTTAAACGACGGAGGATCGGATGGATGAGCGTAGGTTTCATTGCGTTGAATTGCTCCAAACACGATCGGAAACAATGGACTATCCGCATCGGGCAACTGTTGTCATTGCTTTGGTTGCAATCAATAGCCAATTCGTTCCGGCTATGGGGCGTTAGTCTGCCGCTCACAAGGTAAGTAGCATGTGAGAATTACTACGCCCTTGACATCGATGTACGGTATTAAGTCATCCTCTCATATTGCGGGTGCCTACTAAATATTTTTTCAATCCCCGTAAGGAGCATTGTCATGTTTCACTTGGTTCCGACTATGTTGGGCACAATGCCTGACCTCTCTGTGTTTCAATTCAACATCGTCGATAATATCTTTTCGATGACAGTTGCCACGATGGGCGCTGCAGCCCTATTTCTTTTCATGTCGCGGTCATCCGTCGACGAGGAGTATCGGCCCGCTTTGATGATTTCGGGTTTGGTCGTAACCATCGCTTGTTATCACTACTTCATGATCCGCCACTCTTGGCAAGATGCTTACACTCTAACGGGTGGCACTTACAAAGGAAGTGGAGCTGCATTCAACGACTTCTATCGCTATGCAGACTGGATCCTTACCGTACCACTTCTAATGGTGGAACTGGTCTCAGTACTTAGATTGGAGAAGATGAGGGCAACTTCGCTTCTGACTCGGCTCGTGATTGCAGCTGCGTTGATGATTGCACTTGGTTATCCAGGCGAGGTAATCTCGACCCCCGACGGTTGGACAATGCGAGTGGTTTGGGGTGCTCTCTCCTCGATACCGTTCTTCTACATCCTATTTGTGTTGTGGGTTGAGTTGACAAACTCCCTGGGCACACAGCCTGTAGCAGCCCGCAGATTGATTGAGATCGCTCGCTTGGTCCTACTGATCACATGGGCCGTGTATCCGATTGCGTATGCGATGGGTGGAACAGTCGAAGCGTTGACGGCCAAGGCCGGTGGTGCGGTCGACGGTGGCGGAATTGTTGGACTGCAAGTTGGTTACGCGATCGCGGACATGACAGCTAAAGCTGGATTTGGCATCCTGATCTACTTCATCGCACGAGCGAAAAGCAAGGGCACCAGCGAGTCGACACGTCCATCGATGGCGGCGGCTGTTTAGTGGTCCGTAGCAGGTAGTTTCGAACCCGTGGCATAGGCTTCCCGTCTATGAATGACGTCTGAACACAGGCGGGAAGCCTATGCCACCGATGGTTGCAGGAAAAAAATGCACAACAACCTTTTTATCGCAAGCTGCATTGGAACCATGTTGTTAGCTCAGCTTGGAGCTCCGCTCAACGCCTCGGGCTTTACGGTTGCGATTTTAATGTCCGTTTGTGTGATCGGAGTGCCCCACGGTGGGCTCGATCACCTCGCAGGTCGCCAGTTGTTTGCGAAAAGCTGCGGTCGGCTCTGGTTTGTTCTGTTTTTTGTTGGTTATCTGGCCATTGCCGGAATGACGATGGTCGGATGGCTGCTATTTCCGCTTTCGACTGCCATCGGCTTTTTTATGATATCTGCGAACCATTTTGGACGTGAAGATCGGCCAAGTGATCCCTTAGACGAGACTGTGACTGTGTGGAGTTCACTCACTGCGATTGGGTCTGGAGGATTGGTAGTTTGGATTCCAGCCATCGCGAGACCTATTGAAATGCAACACGTTTTGCAAGCCATCATTCCTGCAGGAATTAGTGCCTCGAGTGAGTCGATTGTGTTTTGGACGCAGATACTTGCGGGCATGTTTGTTCCCATGGCTTTAGTCGACATCATCTACACGTTTGCATCGCCAGTGGCACGATCTCATGACGCTGTTACTCGCGCCGTGCGACATGTGTTTTTGATTTTGATGTTGGCAGCAACCCCAATCCCGATTTCATTTTGTCTTTTCTTTTGCGGTTGGCATTCGATTCGAGGATTGAGTCAGTTGATGCGAGACCATCGCATGACACTCGATCAACTGACGATAGCCTCGCTACCGATGACCTTGGGAGCCATTGGCTTATGTGGCGTAGGAGCTTGGTTTTGGAGCAGTGGTCGTGAGTTGAACGCAGAGGTCACGCGCACACTTTTCCTCGGATTGTCTGGGATGGCGGTGCCGCATTTGGTTTTGCATGATTTATTGCCAATCTTGATTCGTCGTCTTCATTTCGAGCGCAAACTCGATAGTCCGAGCGCCGCATGAGACCATCTCAGTTTGACTACATTCTTGTTGGTGGCGGATTGCAAAGCGGGCTAATTGTGTTGGCACTTAAACACTATCAACCACAGTCAAAAGTGCTGGTCGTCGAGCGTTTCGAGCGGCTCGGCGGAAATCACACTTGGTCTTTTCATCCCAAAGATGTATCTGCAACTGCCAGTGCTTGGTTGGAATCGATTGTCGAGTATCGGTGGCCTAGTTACCAAGTACGATTAAAACGATTTGAGAAAAAAATAGATGTTGCTTATGCGTCGATCTCATCGGAACATTTTGCCTCCATGGTGATGCGCTCAATTGAAAGCGAGGAAGCGTTTGTCGTTCGAACCAACACCGAGGTAACAGAGATCGCCAAAAACGAAATTACGACTTCAAAAGGTGAAAAGGTTTCGGGGCGATTGGTCCTCGATTGTCGCGGCCCCGGCCCATCAAGTGCATCGCTCTATTCCATGTGCGGCTATCAAAAGTTCTGGGGCTTTGAGATCGTCTTGAAATCCGATTGGCCGTTTGATGGTCCCATCGTGATGGATGATCGCGTCGATCAGTCAGACGGATTTCGATTCATCTACAGTCTCCCATTTGAGCGGCGGCGAGTACTCGTCGAGGACACAAGATTTTCGAACGAATCTGCTATCGACCGAGACGAGTGTTTGGCTAAAGTGCGAATGTATCTCGCGGCTATTGGTGTTGACGATTGGTCGATCGTACGCGAGGAGCATGGTATCTTGCCCATGCCGATCAGCTCGGAGCTGTTTCCGGGATCGAACGGACAGTGCAAAACAGGAGAAAACTCGCAAGCACTCTGTGGGGGCTATGTAGGTGGCTGGTTTCACGCTGCCACAGGCTACTCTTTTCCGCTTGCGATCGCATTCGCAGAAACCGTCGCAAGCTCGACACCTGAATCAGCCGAGTCGGAACTTGCGAAGCTCGCTCAAATGCATAGGTCGCGTGCTCGATTTGTGAGATTCTTGAATCGATTGCTCTTCCGACTGGTAAAGCCATCGACCCGTTACCAAATCTTTCGGCGATTCTACGACGTCCTTTCGAACGATTCGATTGCTCGCTTTTACTCGCATCGATTTACGTGGCGAGATGCGTTTCGAATTGTTGTTGGTTGGCCACCTAGTGGACTTCAGCCCATTCGATTCATGGGTTCGTTCCTACCTGCCGCCGCTCACGCATCTGCGAGATCCAACCCGAAGTCAGCAACCAATTCGCTTAAGGAGATGGGTATATGAGCATCGTTGATCGCCAGGAAGTGGTAGTGCCCAATCCGAATCGATTCAAGGTTTGTGATGAGTTGGTCTGTAGAGATCTAACTAAACCCGCAGAGCAGTTTTTAGACCGAACGGGCAAACGAATACGCAAATCGGTCGTCGAGTTGGTTTTTGCAATGGCGGGCGGATCGGGGCAGTTACCGCCGTGTCTCGGAGAAGCCATCGAATGGCTTCACGCAGGCTCGTTAGTCATCGACGATATTCAGGACGAATCGCCAATGCGGCGAGGTCAGCCATCCTTGCACATGCAAATCGGAGTACCGCTGGCACTAAACGCGGGAAACTGGATGTATTTCCAGGCCCTTGAGAAACTGTTCGACGGCTCGCTGCATCGAAAGATTCAAAATCGATTTGTGCACCATCTTGTTCGAACCGCATTGCGATGCCATCGCGGTCAATCGTTGGATTTGGGAACACGCGTTGATCAAATAGAACGATCGAATATCCCGTGCATCGTCACCGAAATCAGTCGCTTGAAGACCGGAAGTCTGGTCTCGATGGCGGCAACTTTTGGCGCAGTGTCGGCGGAGGCAAGACGGCCCCTCCGAGTGGCCTTGTCAAGATTTGGGATGCAAATCGGTATTGCATTGCAGATGCGGAACGATCTCGAAGAGCTGAGGTCGATGACCCAGGATAGCAACGAGTTTCAAACCATACGAATGGAAGATCTGCGCAACGCTCGGATCACTTGGCCGTGGGCTTGGGCTTACTCACTATGCTCACCCGACGAGTTCGCAGCTTTATTGGCGCAGATACCTGAGTCTAGACGAGATTCGCGCGCACTTTCTCGCTTGGCTACTCGATTGCTATCGCATTCGGAGCGATGTGGCGACGCTGCGATTCAACGACGAATCGACCACCAGTTTTGCCGACTCGCTGCTCACGACGTGAATGGTCGAGCTCTCGTGGAAATGAAAGCCGTGCTGAAGCGAATTTCGAACCCAGAACGCATTTTGGGGGAGGAAAACGATGCAAAACTCGCAAACTAACCTCCTTCATTTGGATCGCGAGCGAGTCTTGCTGGCGACTCTGGCAAGTAAGCCAAGTAATGCACTCGTCGATCGCAATGGGCTAGAGAGTCTCAAAGGGTCTGGACCGAGCCGACTTGGAACGCGTGGCCGTGCTGCAGTTATCGGTAGTGGTTTTGGTGGATTGGCAGCCGCGATACGCTTGCAGTCTATGGGATTCGAAACCGTCTGCTTCGAGGGCCGCGATCAACCTGGGGGAAGAGCCTACGTCTATCGCGATGCGGGCTTCACGTTTGATGCTGGTCCGACTGTCATTACCGCACCGCATTGCATCGAAGAGTTGTTCGAACTTTCCGGGCGATCCATGCAGGACTATGTGCAATTGTTGCCAGTCGACCCGATGTATCGACTGCGTTGGATGGATGGTTCCAGTTTCGATTACGTTTCTGACGAAACGCGATTGATTGAACAGATTCGCCGTTTTGAGCCCGCCGATGTCGAGGGCTATCGACGTTTTGCGGAATACTCCAAGCGTGTGTTTCACAAAGGCTATGAAGAACTTGGAGCCGTTCCCTTTCTCAACTTTCGAGACATGCTACGAGTTGCACCGGACTTGATGAAGCTGCGGGCGGATCGGAGCGTTCATGGTGCAGTCTCGCGATTTCTCAAGAACGAGCATCTTCGTCAGGCATTCAGTTTCCATCCACTGCTCGTTGGCGGAAACCCCTATAGTACCAGCGCGATCTACACATTGATCCATTGGATCGAACGGCAATGGGGAGTGTTTTTTCCCAAGGGCGGAACTGGGGCTTTGGTGCACGGGCTTGTTGCACTCTTCGAAGAACTAGGTGGCGAATTGCGGTTGAATTCGCCCGTGGGTCAGATCGAAGTCGAGTCATCCAGGAATGGCATGAAGCATTGGGTCTCGAGTGAAGGCCATGCTCGAGAGCGGTTCGACTTGGTTGTCTCGAACTCGGATATCCACCATACGTATTCGCACCTTTATCGGAGCCACCCAGCGTCGGGCAAGGCGAGTCGACGATTGGAACGGATGGAATGGTCGATGTCGCTGTTTGTGATGTATTTCGGCACAAACCGTCGGTTTGATCAGCTCGCACACCACACGATCCTTTTCGGGAATAGATACGAAGGTTTGCTTAGGGACATTTTTCGCGGCCATACGCTCCCGTCCGACTTTAGTTTGTATTTGCATGCTCCGACAGTGACTGATCCGTCATTGGCTCCTGCTGGCTGCGAAGCATTCTATGTATTGAGCCCTGTGCCTCACTTAGGTCGGGCAAACATCGATTGGGATTCGGTCGCTCAGCGCTATGGCGATTCCATTCTGGCGTCGATTGAGAACCATCTTCCGGGTTTGCAGGATTCGATTGTGACACGACGGCATTTCACTCCAGCCAACTTTCAACGCGAGCTTCATGCGCACCATGGCTCTGCTTTTTCGGTTGCACCAACGCTATCCCAAAGCGCCTATTTTCGTCCACACAACAAATCCGATTCGATCACGGGACTTTACATCGTCGGCAGCGGGACACATCCTGGGGCTGGGGTGCCTGGCGTAATCAACACCGCCAAGGCTACATGCGGATTAGTGGCTCGCGATTTCGGAGTCGTAGTCAAATGAGCACTCCATCCAGATACATCCTGCCCAACGTTTCGATGGATTCAAACGAAGAGATCAAGGACTCGTTCTCGGTGATTCCACAGGATGAGACATCGGTCATTCGCAGGCATAGTCGTTCGTTTTCAATGGCAGCAAGATGTTTGCCTGCAGACGTGCGAGGCGACGTAGAGAAACTATATGCTTGGTGCCGTTGGTGTGATGAAGCGGTCGACAGCGCACTCCACCTGCATGACGCGACAGTCCGGCTCGCGATACTTCGCGAAGATGTTCAACGAGTATTCGAAGGACAAGCGGTAAGGCACCCAGCGTCGCAATGGCTTGCGGAACTCGTGCAGACGAGGTGCATTCGTCAGTCCGAAGCGCTAGACTTGCTGGCCGGAATGGAAATGGATTTGCATTTGGGACAAGTCGAAGATGAAGAGGCTTTGTTGCGGTATTGTTATTGCGTTGCGGGAGTCGTAGGCTTGATGATGTGCCGGGTGATGGGTGTTTCAAGCCGATCCGCCGAAAAGCATGCGATCGATCTGGGGATGGCGATGCAATTGACCAACATTGCCAGGGATGTGGCTGAGGATTGGAACCGTGGGAGGTTCTATATTCCCAAGACATGGGTCGAAGTCGAGTTACCTCACTTGTGTTCAGATCCCTCGGATGACGTGGCTTTAGCAATGGATCCCCCATCCAACGCAACCGTTCGGAGGAGCGTCGAACGCTTGTTGTCGATGGCAGAGGTTTGCTATTCGAGTGGACTTACGGGAATCGCGTATCTGCCGCGAGGATGTCGTCCATCTATTATTTTAGCAGCAAAGCTGTATCGAGAGATTGGCCGAGAGATTCTCCGTCAAGACGTTAGAGTGATGAACGGGAGAATCAAAGTGCCACGTCTGCGAATTGTGTATATTGCCTGCAACGCTTTGATTAGAAGTGTGTTAGAGAATTTAGTGATTCGCAAATTGGGAATGGGTTTGTTTTTTTCTCGTTACGAGGTTTCAAAGACGATGGTTTCAATTCAACAGAAAATGAATGACGCAAAGCATTTGGCCTATCTTGGAATATCCTTGACGTCATTCATGGCTAGCGCACTTTTCGTGATGGTGTCTCTTCATCCAAAAGACCCTTCCTACGCTGCGTTACCGATCGTCTACGCGACTGTTTGCGTTGCGATCGGTATTGTCACCAACGTTTTGGCTCGGAAAGCGGCGGTGCGATTAGCTTAGCTTTAATTAAAGTAATAAGCCTGCTGGACCAACTGTCGTTCTGATGAAGATTGACGTTAAATGCAGCTGGCAAGAAGCGGATCGCAAGCTTTTAGAGCTTGATGCCGAAATCACAAAGCAAAAGGCACGTGTGGAACGAGCACTCAAGGCACGCGATGAAGCAGAATCCAAGTAGTTTTCTTATGGCCTCGAGTCGATGGTATGGTTGCGTTACCGATTGACTGGACTCTATCTAATACTCAATAGCCGAATCGCTGTCTTGTCCATCTTGCAGCTTATGGACCTTCTCCATCGTCATCGCGATCACTTTCACATAGCGTCGAATGGCCTCGTCATAGTTCTTGGAACGCTCTGCCGCTTTGGCAAGTTTCATGTCATCGTCAATTTTCGAAGACTCAATTTCCCAATGGTTCTCACTGACCCAATCACGAAGCTCGCTGATTACCTGAGTAAGGCTGTTTGTGAACACAGCATCTGGTTTGCACGTCGCTTTGCGATAGGGCCCACGTCCGTATTGCCCACGGATTTCGTTGCTAACACGTTGGCCTTGGTACTTGAGCCAACCGGTCGCAAAGGCGACTGCTGCCGCGGCAACTGCCAAAACTGCGACCGGAAATTGACCTAACAACAAGAGCACTACGCAACACAGCAACCCAATCGCAGTCGCAATTCCGAACGCCACTGGGAATTGCGGTGCCACTGCGGTCGGATTCGTGTCCATCGCTGCACCGCTTTGCATCAGACACTCGTTCCTAACTTCGCAGACGACCACCGTAATGTTATCCGGTCCTCCTCGTAGGTTTGCCAAGTCCACCATGGCATTCACGGCTGACTGGATGTCCACCACTTGCAGCAGCACGCCTATCTCTTCGTCCGTGAGTTGGCCGCTGAGTCCGTCACTACATATCAAAAACTTGTCGCCAACTCGGAGGGGAAATGGCCCCTCTAGATCGACGGCGACCGTTCCATTTGGGCCTAGCGACCGCGTGATCACATTCTTGGGGATAGCGTTGCTGCGAAGCGCCTCCTCGCTAACTTCGCCGGATGCTCGCATTTCCCAAACGAGAGAATGGTCAAAGGTCAACTGTTCGAATTGGTTGCCTCTCAGACGATAGACGCGACTATCGCCGACATGCGCAACTACTGCGCCCTCGGGCAAGATCGCCAATGCACAAGTGGTCGTCCCCATGCTTCGGAATTCGGGATTGGCCTGCCCGCGACGAAAAATTTCGCTGTTCGTTTCAACTAGCGACCGCTGAAGAGCTTCTGACGGGATCCCTTTGAGCAATTTGCCGTAATGATGCGGAATCAATTCAACCGACAACCGACTCGCCAATTCTCCAGCCGCGTGTGCACCCATTCCATCAGCAACAATCAAAAGATGTCCCGACTTCTGCCACGCGATTTCGTCCTCCGCAAGTACGATCGCAAGACTATCCTGGTTGTTTCTGCGTCGCATCCCGACGTGGGTTGCCGATGCAACTAAAAAGGAGTCTTGCCAGGATGGTTTCGGAGGTAAAGTTGGCTGAGGCAAGATATTCAAAGTCTACAAATGGCAAAAACTAGCCCGAACCAAGTTAATCCGAGTTGACGATTGGCTCTTTAAAGCTGCGCGGGCAAAACGAGCATGATACCACGTGCCTAGTAAAGCTTCGATTCCCGATTGCATCCGATTTGAAAAATCATCTCGATTCAATGAATTCATTACCGCACACTCGCCTCAAGTTATGCAAAATGATCCCGGCCGCCACACTTACGTTGAGCGAGTCCGTTCCCAATGCCATGTCAATCCTGACGCTTCGGGTCGCCGCTTTCTGAATCTCAAGCGGCAATCCGCGAGCTTCATTCCCTAAAATCACCAAGCCAGGACCATTCCGACGATACTGGCTCAACTCCACACTTGCTTCTGACAAACATGCCGCTATCGACTCTATCCCGATTTCACTGCACAAACTCAAAGTCATTAATGGATCTGGTACTTCAAAAAAACGCAATTTGAAAGCGTTTCCCATCGATACTCGCAGGACACGACGAGCAAACGGGTCTACGCATTCAGGACCGATTAGAACGTCTGAAATTCCCAGAGCTGCACAAGTTCGGAAGATCGAACCCATATTTTCTGGATCTTGCAAACCCACCAACATGGCTCCCAACCAATTGCTGGTAAGCTCAAAAGCCCCCCTTTTCACTCTATGGAACTCAGTCCTCAATCCGCAAGCCAAATACCCTCGATGGAATGCGAATCCGACTAACTCAGACACATACGGGCCGGGAATAGAAAAAAGATCGATTTCTGGTGGCAGCCAACCAATCGCCTCCTCAAGATAACTTTCGTCAACCAAAAACGAATCGATCGCAATGCCGCTCGCCACCAACCGCTGAACCAACGGCTTGCTCTCCGCAATAAATCGACCACTAACTCGAGTCAGATTCGAGGTTCTCAAATGGCGATAAGGATCCAGTCGGCTGGAACTGAGGTTGGATAAACGATGAACAGGCATTGCTTTACTTCGTACGGTGCACATTCACACGCTGCGATCCTGAAGCCCAATGGTTGTTACTATAGACGAACGCTCGCACAACACACCGTCCCCGGCAATCGGACGGCACCTGCAATTCAACAGTAAATTCACCCGGTGCAATCTCTTGCTCGAATTTTGACAATACCAGATCGCTAGCTCGCGAATGGTTGTCTTGCATTGATTTTCTCTGGTCCTCTGTTCCCTGAAAATCATTTACGGACCGAATGCCATCTGGCAGCCGGTCTCTTGATAGTGTCAATTCAATTTTGAGTTTGCCTGGCCGCAGCGAGCTTCCTGTTACCCTCAGCGGTTTCCCCGCTTGCGGTTCGACCTCGCATTGAATTGGCATGCTTACGGGATGCTTTATTCGAAGTAGTGGATCGCCCAACAAGTTCATTAAACGAACATGCTCGCGGCGCTCTTCCGTCAGATCATGCCCCTCGGGACTCAACGCTGCCGCCATTTGTTCGATCATGGATTGCTGTCTTGCGCGAAGCCCCCCGCCAACAGAGGCTTGAGGTTGATTGGAATCAACTGACTCGCTCCGTTTCCAAATGTTGCGCTTTGCGTTCAACATGATTCCGCCGAGAGTTGGTATTTGATCCCGGAAACAACCGTCCATCATTTCCGTCGACAGTTGGCTCAAGCCATAGGGCATCGTAACTCTCGATCCAGCAATAACAGCAATCGGACCGCCTTTTATTGCTAGCAATGCCTCTGCGAAGCAGTCGACTCGTGCGTCAAAGGCGCCAGTAAAACAAGCTAACATCACGGCGATTGGCGGGCCATCCTGGATATCGAACTGAGAAACATGCTCTGTCAAGCAAATGGGAATTGACTCCCGTCCTACGATAAAGTCATCGAGGCGATCGACGCCCCCATGTCCGATGTAGACCCAAAACAAACCACCCTCATTGATCTTTCCAATAAAAGAACGAGTCAACGAAAACGGGTCCGGGCAATAAGGGCTAGTCAAACTAGCATAGGTCATATTTAATTGAAATCGATCGGGAATCCCTTCAGACAAAAGCCTTCGAGCAACACTTTCAATGGCAGTATCCGCCAATACGCCAAATCCTCCAACACCGGCTGTCGCGTGAATGCGATCTCTCCAGGGCCCAAAAGATTGCGATTGCTCATAGTCAATACTTCGACGAAGCATTCTGGATAGGTCATCTGCATTCTTAGCCGGCAAGCGACCGACCGCGAGTTCGGGACACTCATCGTTATCCAAATCACCGTAGTAGAGGTCGGTTGCCAAAGTAGGTGTCGTGAAAGTACCTAGTTTGACCTTGGTCTCAATCTCAAACGTCGGGATGATCGTCGTGAACTTGGCCTTCTCCGAACTCAGATTTTCAACGGCACCAACATCACCACATAGGAGCACGGCAGCTACGGGGAATTTGGCTTGGCCTGCCGCTTTGAGTATTATCCGCCTTAAATTTAGAGGCGATGTTACCGGTTCGACTTGAATGATCTGGTAGTCCTGCGAGCGGTAGTTTACCCATTCGTCGAGCGAATCGCCCCAAGCTTTAGGGCAGACAACGATAACCGATGAAGTGACCTCCGACATTGCGTAATGCCCGAAACAACTCAACACGACAACCAATATCCAAACCAGACAATTTTTCAATATCAACTCCTGACCATTGTTTCCCGTGCTATTCAATGGCACTCTCGCGTTTTTCAATTGGCGGGACGACGAAATCAAATTGTAACAGTTCACACTTCTGAGTGGAGAATTTCTAAAATCGCTTAACCAGCCAAGGTTCCAATTTCAAATAGGCTGAACGTCGACTGAGACGGAAAGTTGTGTGAATCCACCGCCCACAAAAACACCGTGGATCGGGGCGACATCCGCGTAGTCTCGGCCCCATGCGACCGTGATATGTTCGAGCCCTGGGATGAGATTGTTGGTTGGGTCGAAATCGATCCAGCCTAAGCTGCCTGCGTAGGCACTAAACCATGCATGTGACGCATCAGCCCCAATGAGTTTTTCTTTTCCGGGAACCGGGTGCGTCAACAAATAACCGCTTACATATCGAGCTGGAACACCAAAAGAGCGAAGACAACAGATTGCAATCTGAGCAAAATCTTGACAGACACCCTGTCGACGTGCTAGCGCCTCAGCAGGCTTCGTCGAAACTTGGGTGGCTTCCGGCGAATACTCCATTTGATGGTATATCTTGGTAGCCAGAAGCCGAACACATTCCACGAAGCTGCGATGGTCGACCGCTACCTCACTCGCGAAATCAAAAAAGGTATTTCCTCGCTGGCAGTGCCGAGAATCGAATACAAACTCGCTTGCTTGTCGATCAATGTCACCACTAGGATGATTTGCGGACTGCGTGACCTGTTCCCAAGTCGGCGATTGATCTAGTAGGTATTCCGGTTCGCTACGCTTTACGATCGACTTGGATGTAACGGTGAGGTGCGGGTGAAGTTTTTCGATGCTAAAAAACTCAGCTCGGTTGCCAAAACTATCGATCCATTGGGATCTAGAATCTGGAGAGGGTGAGACCTCTACGCAGGACTGTTGTACGCTTTGATAGGAAAGATCCCGGGGTCGCAAGTGCATTTGATTGTGGCAAAGCGAGCTGGGTGAGGAATACTCATAGTGCGTCCTGTGGGTGATCGCATATTTTCGAATCGGAGCGAACATTAACACAGTGAGGGACGAGCATTGGGAATCAAGTTGCTTTGGGATCCCCATTCTAGTTTGAAATGCGGATGAGAGGTAGATCACGGCAACCAGATCGGGCTTCGTTTCAAGCTGTTTTAACAGTGAATTCGGGCCGGGTCTAGTGCCCGCCGGTCTACGAAATCGCAACACATCGAGCTTTCGGCCCGCGAGAACGCATTAGTCCTTGCCGTAGTGCTTCACCTCTTCCCAGAATTTTTCGAATGCATTCGGCTTGTGGAAGTTTGGACTGTTATCAAAGTCATGGCACACGGCGCATTTATCGCTCGCTCGTTCCAGTGGCAGTTTCATCTCATTTCTCAGTTTTTCCAATAGCACTGCATCCGTTGGAATGTCGCCTAGTTCCGCCGCAGTGTGCTTTGAACCTGGTCCATGGCAATTCTCACATCCGTTGGCAACCATGTGCGGCGTTCTTTCCAGTGACTCATATCCAGTCCGATATGGAGCAAAACTCTGAGGGTTCCAGCCGGTGACGTGGCATGACAGGCATTCTGGATCAAAATGCCTTGCCAACGAGCGTTGCGGTGGCTGGACGATCGAGTCCGTAGCATGCGCATGAGGGGTGTTTTTCCAGATGTCAAAAGCCGTTGTATGGCATTCACCACATTTCTCTGAACCGACGAACTCTCGGGTTGTCGGATGTGTCATTGGGCGTTTTCCAAGCCCTTCCATTGTCACGGCTTTGAGTTCGTCTTGATACTTGCCGAACAACTCCATGATGCGAGGGGAATCTTCAAACTGAGCGCTAAGTGCGACGCGTTGGTACCGAAAAGGCTGCTTCGGATCGTCAAACACGCCAAACAATCCAGTGTACATACCTTTCGTTCCAACTTGAACCATCAGGCTCGGTGTTCCCGGAATCGGCTCAGGCTGAAAGGTTGGCTCACCGAAACCGCCAGAAGTAATAATCAGCGAGAAGTCGGGGACTGCCTTTGCGATAACGCGTGATTCCTCAAGTGATGCATGGGAAATAAGAACCATGAAATCGCATTTCTCCGCCCGCAGTTTTGACGACACTTGCTTGAGAGCCGGGATTGCCTTAGATATCGTGATGTCTTCGTTTTCAACTTTCTTGGCGTTCTCGTCGCCAAGTACTGCCGTGATGCCAATTTTCTTGTTCTTTACAGTGATGGTTTTGTACTTGACGTCATATTCAGGCAGAATAGAGACGTTTGCAGAGACAAAGAGACCGGCCTTGTCAATCATTGGATGCATCAATGAATCGATCGTGAGCATCAAATCATCTTCGCCAAACGTACTCGCTTGATATTCGAGCAAATTGAATGCCGCTGCCGTCCAGCCAAATTTAATGTCCGCTTGACGACCGCGTCGGCGTTGCTCGCTTTCTTGAAAGACTTGGCCACCGCCATCTATCGGTATCACGTCCCAACCTCGTTGCCGAATCAATGTCAAAAAAGTATCTCGACGGCTTAGCCCTCCTTTTTGATTTTCGAGCCCAGTACAACCACAGGGTTCTATGTATCCAGTTTGATTCCCGGTGACGAAGAAGACGAAAAGTGGATCCTTCCAATCGACTGCGATCTTCTGGTTTCTTTCTTCGTCCGTGGCCACGCTGACTGGCAGATTGCCTCCAATATTGGTTGTAGTCTGGCCAGTGCTCGCTCGGGCTACGTCTGCGGTAAGTTTGCCATCAATTGATGGAAGTTGTTTCTCGGGGGTTTTCGACTGTGGCGTTTCATTTTCAAAAGTATTGCCAACAGGAAATCGAATCTGAACTTTACCCGCCTTTAGGTCCTCTTTCGGGCGTGAACCGGTTGGCGGCTCTCCTCGGAGATTTGGCAATAGTACGGTCGCGGTGAAACCGATGCCAAATGCAAGCAAAGCCCTAAATGCACTTCTTCGCCTATTGGAATCATTTCGAGGTTCTGCCACAGTTCCAATCTCCTGCAATCCAAACGATCTGTATCAACTATTCCGAAATGCGGAACTTGATGAACATCGGAAATTGAGGGGCACTTTCCATATTGGTTTCCAGAACTATCTTTGCAAAATCTTTTCCATATGCTCCTGCAAACTCAACCGGAGGTGTCCCAGCGGGAATCTCGAGCATAACTGAAAACATTTTCTGTTTTGGCGAAACTTTTAACTCCGTAATCGTCACTTTCAACGCGCCCTCCGCCGTGGGTGGACTGATCTTGCCGAGTTTGATTTCAATATTCGCTGCCTCTTCGTTTTTGATGGCAATTACGAAACTCTTTTTTAGACCGTCCACAGACTTAGCAGTCCTCAAGTCGAAAATATTTCTTTCCTCGCTGTAATCCGGTCCAGCGATGACTCGAATAGGGGCAACCGATCGGCCATTAATTGGGAAGTTCATGGTTTCCTCTTTGGCATCCTCTTTGTCGGATTTCTTGTTGAAAACCATGTTTCCGGAGAGGATGCCCGCAGGAATTCCCTTTTTCAGGTAAATCTTAAAGTCCACGTACGATCGCGCGTCTGAAAACTGCGGGATCTCACCCTTTTCGATCCGTTTGGCTTCTTCAAATTCTCCCGTAATTTTTGATGTCAGAGACGCATCTGACCAAGCAACCGATGAGATTTCTAGCGTGGGCTCATCGAAACTGTAAAGTCGCCCCTTCAACTCGTTTTCGTCCCCAGAAAGAAAATCGCGAAAGTCTGCCGATGGCGGATCGAACGCAAAGGCTTGACCAATCTTGCCCTTGATCGTCAGCTTTATCTCTTCTTGATCGAACGCACTAGTGCCAATCGTTGCTGTTTGACCGAAATCCGCCATGAGCCCTTCGGCCAGCCATTCCAATTCGACTGGCGTTTCTTCCCCCGGTTCAAGCTTCTTTGCGTTTAGCGTGCCGACGGTACACTTGCAAGTCGAGCCTTTATTCACCAGTTCGACTGGGGTTTCGCCGATGTTTTTGAAGACAAAACTGTACTTCCGCTTTGTCCCACGACTCATTGTACCGAAATCGAATTCCGTCCCTCCAATTACCTCGATTTTGCCTGGCTTTGAAGTTGAAGCCCTGGCTTTTTCAATGGCAGCCGCCATGTCCAATTCGGGGCCAAAAATATTTTCGATGTCAGCGGTTCGACTTTGAAACTGCGAGTTTGCAATTCCATATCCAATTCCGATACACGCGACAATCAAGATTAATGTTCGCATTTTGAAGACTCAAATAGACCGGATACCGGCGGCAGAAGGATGTGTAATGAAGTCTTTATCGTAGCAATGGCATGCGGTTGTGCTAGCCACAACCAGTTCGCCACTGGGCTATGGAACGTTTGTACGCAACCATCTCATGGTAGGTTCGCCCTTGGCATACCCAGGCTGCTTCTCGACTTGAGCTTGGTTTTCCAGTGGAGCGGTAGTGACCGCCAAATGCATCGGAAAATATACAACTACTGCGGATAGTTTCCGGTCCGTATGCGGTGTTTCTCGATCAATTTTCTCAACTTGGTTCATGTACCGTTTGGCTGCCGAGTTTTTTCCGCACCAAGTTGCCCCCACCGCCGCTTGCAATTGTGTTTGAGCAGAATTCGGGTAGAGCTCCGCCGCTTTGGAAAAATACCCGTAGGCAAGTTCTTTTCTCGCTATTGCAGAGGCTTTTTCTCCGTCTCGCATTAGCTCCGAATCCGCTAAAATTGCATTCCATTTCCCACATTCCGCATTTGGTATCCATTGGTTTGGGTCTCGCTTTAGACATTCCTGGCAGCACGCATCGAATACATCGACGACCTTTTGTCGAGTCGACGAGGACAGATCGCCACGTCGAAGCACCTCGACACATTGATTCGCGGCCAAAACCGGCAAGTCCAGATCAAACGGATCCATTTTGATAATTTCAAGCCACTCGCTTGGTTCTCGGATCCCAGTTGGATTGTTCGAAACGGAACTTACAATCTCCGCCGAACCTAAAACTGGCAAACACATGGTTTTGACAAAATCTGCCGATGCCATCATCACGAACAATAGTCCAGCCAGTGGAACAAGCCAATGACAACGGCCCGCAGTTTGGCGGCAATTCTCAAATTGGAGGGATGGCAGGCCAAAAGACAACCCGACGAGAACACAAATACTGTTCATCACGCCAGGTTGCATCCAACCGCCGGAAGCAAGTAAGTGGAAAAACATTACCGATGCCGATATCAGACAGGCAACTGCGATTTGCTCATCGTTGACTTCCCACTGAAGTCGTTCAATCAAACAAAACACCCAACCTGCAACGCAGACAAAGAGAATACTGGATGTCAGCGAATCGTCATCGCTAAAGAAGAGTCCAAAAAACACTATTCCGATACAACTACCAATCCCACCACTAAGTATCGCCCATCGGTCTGCATCGATGGAATGCGTCTTCGAACCAAATGGACTAGCGGCATTCTCGGGACGGAGGCGACTCAATTCACGCATCTTCAACAAAAGTATTACGAGAATCGCACTGAGGGTAGCGAGCAATGGCAAGCCACCAGCGCACGCGGTTTCCAAAACAAAATTGTGAGGCTCAGCTGGCGATTCGGACGCCGTAATCACTTTGACTCGGTTGTAGTTCTGTTGAAAGTTGGCGACCCCATATCCCATCCATGGCTCCTCTTGAATCAACGTAACTGCCCCTCGCCAATAGTCAAACCGGTAAGACAATGACTTCCCCGATTCTGTAAGGATCATGGGATCGCGGACCAAAATTCCACCCACTACGACTAGACATAAAGTCGCAATTAAGGCCAAGGATTGACGAAATCGCTTTGCAAAATCCCAACCGCTTTGCCTGAGCGTTGGATGAAAAAAACACGCAACGAGCAAGCCGAAGATTGTCGCCAACCAAGCGGAGCGGCTCTTGGTTAGTAACAGCGTTACAAAGAAGCTGGCAATCAAGCCTGCCCCCAACAACAAGGATAGCCACGTATTGCTCCGCACTGTCCACGTAACCCTTCGCACACGGGAGAGATCGAAATTCGCAGCCGCCTGACTGCCAAATAACACAACCAGAAACACCAACCAAACGGCCATCAGACCCGCCAGGGAATTCGTTAACGCAAAAGGGCCCGTCGGTTCCAAGCTCGCTAGGCGATTCGCTAACTGCATGGCCTCCGAAGTGCCTGCAACCGCTCCTATTTCCCTGAGCAAGAAATCGGGATCGGATGCAAACCTTTCGCGAAACGCAGGCATGCCTATGAAATACTGATAGCTTGCATATGCCACGGTTCCCGCTGCACAGCCCAGCATCAATGCGATTAGCGACGCAGCTATTCGAAGCCGCGAGCATAGCCTTGCAATCGAAAGCGCTAAAATCCCCTCGGAAATCCACTGCCAACATCCGTTGTAGGCAAATCGGGCGTTTCCTCGGCCAGGCACAAATGTCGTGCAAAGCCAAAGCCAAATTCCAAAAATGGCGAACGCCAGACGCAACCATTGGATTTGCTTGCCAGTGCCTTGCTCGCACGGTGTTAGCAACGAATCGAGGGCGACAAGAAATCCAATACCCATCGCTAGTGAGATGAATGAGAGAGAGCTACCCAGTGCGACACTGGTCGCGTCGCAAGGGTTTATTTGTGCGGTCACAAGACAAACTGCCAACAAGAAACAGGCGAGCTGTGAGGGCAATTGGTATATCCAAGAATTATTATGCGTGCGAGTCCGATTCAATTCATTGCTCATTTGGCTTTCGGCTACGAAACACCCGAATGGTTCGGACCGGTAAGGCTTTCTAAAACACCCACTAGCGCGAGCATGCAAAATACGATCGACAAAACGATCACCGCGCCCCAAATATCGGTTCTAGGCAACAACAAAGCTCCAAGTGAGCAAGTGACGGTGGCGAGATAAATAGTAATCACCGCCTGCTTCTTGGTCATGCCGAGGTCGACCAAGCGATGCGAAAAATGTCGCTTATCCGCCTGAAATGGACTGCGGCCCTCGCGCAATCGGATCCAAATAACACTCACCATGTCGTAAATTGGAATCGCAAGGAGGCACAAAGGAGCAAGAACAGCATGTGGGGTTGCACCCTTGGCAACCGGGTAAGTTGACAACAAGGAGGCAATAGCAATCCAGTAGCCAACGAAATAACTTCCCGCGTCTCCCATGAAAATCGTTGCCGGCGGCCAATTGTGTTTGAGAAAACCTAGCAACGCACCAACCAAAACCAAAAGCATGGCAGCGACAAACAACTGTGGTTGTCCTCCCGATGGCTCCGGGCTGACGATCAGCATCAGTGCCAGCATCGTGCCGATGATTGCAGCCACGCCGCCACTCAATGCGTCCATGTTGTCCAACATGTTAAACGAATTGATGAGCATCACAATCCAGATAACGCTCAATAGGGATGTAAGCCATGGTATGCCAATGAACGCTGTGAGCTGCAGGTTTTGCCAATAAACGACAGTTGCAGCCACGATGAACTCAATCGCCAATCTAGGTTTCCAAGGCAACGAAAAACGATCATCGAGCAGCCCCAAAATCGCTAGAATAGTCCCCCCTCCGAGGAGCACCCAGATTTGAATCGCCTTGGAGGCCAAACCGGGTAAATGTTCTTGCAATCGAGCAGGCAACCACCCCTGACCCAGCGGTTCGTCCAACCCAATTGGTTGATTGAAATGGAGAAAAAACACTCCCAACGTACCAATCAGAAACGTCCCGGTTACACCAAGCCAGATGCCAATTCCACCTCCGAGCGGAACGGGTTCAGCGTGGATTTTTCTCGCATTCGGCTTGTCGAGAAGTCCCAGGGATCGCGCGTACCGCTTGATTAACCCGACCGCCAACACGGAAATCAGGAAGGCAGGGAGAACCGTAACCAGCAACATCCCACCGATTTGCAACCAAATAGAACTCTCGGAGCTGCTATCCATGGATCTCCATGATTCGATAATAATCCAAACGGGATTTCATTCGTGTTCGGAGTCCATGTCCTTAAAAGGGGAAACCTCGCGATTTCGCAATGTCGACGCAACGTTTTTGGCCAAATGTTTGCGGCCTGCGTGAAAGAATACTCGAAAGTCCTCGCGTTGGTAGTCAGGATATGTCCAAGGCAACGATTGCCACTGCTGATCTCGAAACGCGAGCGTAACCTCCGCATAAATTCCGTCCCGCAAATAAATACGATGTTCGCGATTCTTGGTTGAAGCCAGAACCAGTTTGGTCATCGACATATAACCTGGGTCGATGTTGAGTGGTCGCTCAACGTCAAATGCAATGTTTTTGGCCAGATCGCTTTCCCAAGTGTGCGACATCAATTTATGCTTCGATAATTCCGCTGGATCGTACCAATTCGAAAGGATGGCGAACTGTTTCTTTAGCTGATCCCCCATCTTGGACCGGTAATAGTGGGACTCTGCAAATGGAAACGCTGGACTAATCATTGCAATCGGTGACAACTGCATAGCAACCCGCTCCCATAGCCATGCCAGAGCCGAGTCGTACCGACTGAATGCGGCAATTATCTGGACGCAAGGTGGATGATGTTTTGCAAGACCCATTCCTTGACGTTTACTTCCCTTTTTTCTTTATTGGACGATTGGAATCCGCTGCATCTGCCGCTTTCGCTCTCTGCAAACTAAACTGGGCATCACCAAATCTTTTTTGAATCTTGCTTGCTTCACTTCTGACCTTACTCAGCTTCGATTCGATTGCGACAATTCCCTTTTCCTTTTTCTCGATTTCGTTCATCGCCTGAAGGACTTTTGGATCTTTTTCTACTTCCCCGATTGGCAACAGCTTTCGCTTTTTTTCCAACTCTGCTTGCATCATCGTCAGGCGTTTCGTTGCGTCCATAGCGATTGGGTCCCGTGCAACGGCTTCATTCTCCAGTTCAAGCGGTTTGTTGATGACCGATCCAAGTTCCTCGAGCTTGGCGTCATTGTCCGTTTGCTCTACGTCGTCTAGCAAAAACTCTCTTGCCTTTTTCGCATAATTCCCAGCCTCGTTGGCTTGTATCCATCCTGCTGACTTATGAAGCTGATCACGTACGATCACAGCAATTTCCTCCACCGCAGCACGCGCTTGTCGAACTTTTGTTAAGGCGTCGGGAATTCCCACTTTCACTCCCAGCCGATCCTCGGCTTCCTCTCTCGCTTCACGAGCTTTCTTTTTCAGCTGAGGCAACGCTGATATCGATCGTTCCAGACTGCCCCTCTCGGACCGGAATTCTTTTTGAATCGCAGATAGTTCCTTTTTGACTTCCGCTAGCGAACGTTCTGCTTTGTCTACACGCTCATTTTCTTTCCGCTCATCTTGATTGGGACTGTTTCCTTTTTGTGCAAAAGCGCTACCATTCGTTGTCAAAAGTGTTGTACACACAATGATGGATTGGAAGAAAAGGTGTTTCATTGTGGATGATCCAAAGCGTCAAAGGAAAATCGAAGGTCAAAACTTGTGCGGTAATCCAAAATACGCGGTATTCATTTTTTCAATCAGCGGCTGCGTTTCGAAGCGATCGATTGAACCGATTGTACCCAAAATCGCGTGCGAAAACTCAATGTTTACGGAAGGGTCCAAAGAAATGCAATATTCGAGTCGCTAAGCATTTATCCTGAGGAATGGTTTGTTATCGTTTTACAGTTCACCCACTCCACCGACTTGTTATTAGGATTCGACGTTGCGCCCACGACGCCCTAAACAACCTCCCGATTTTTCCGAGCAGGAATCTGATGTCGATGCCCAAAGTGGTTTGCGGCTCGGGCACAAACAAAATGTGAATGGTAAGAAACCTTCTAGATCGTCTCCGCTCCCCTACAGTGTCGTCGTTCCCACACAACGCCGGGAACGGGCAACAGAAGGGTTATTAATGGGATGTGCGGTCGCCGAGGCCTTGTCGCTTGCGCGGCACGGTATTCATCCGCGTGTTGGACTCAAGCTTTTCGGTCGGAGTCCACTCCAGTTTCAGTTCCAGCCAGGAACAGGTGTGACGAGCGATCGCACTCACGAGTTGCTGATGACGTTTCAAGCAATGCTCCAGTCCAAAACAGATCCGAATATTTTTTCCGCAAATCTCAGCAAGCGAATCGCTTGGTACCAGCGAGCATTTCCATTTCGGCACACCTTCAATCATTTGAGTCGACTTGTAAGCCGAATCAATCAAAAGCAATTCGATGATTCAATGACTTTTGGTTTGGCTGACGATCCGCTCGTAAGATCGTTGGCAATGAGCATCATGCTGCAAGGCTGCGTGGAATCCTCAACGACTTGGTTTCAGATGTGCGTCGGTATCTCTCATGCAGACTCACGCGTCCTACATGCCAGCATGCTAGTCGGTTACGCAGCTCAACTTGCTCAATTGGTGGACCAACCGAGCTTTGAATCTTCTGAGATTCTCAGCCGCCTGATAGCCGTGACGGACGAACCAAAACTAAGATCGATGCTTTTTGAGATCAACGATTCGCTCGTTCAAAACAAAACGCTGGCGGCCTTTGCAAGACAACAGGGATGGAAAAATGGTATTCCCACAGACATTTTTGCATCTTCTATTATTGGAATCTACGCATGGCTTCGGCATCCGAAGCGATACCGTAATTGCGTCGAACGCACTATCATGCTCGGCGGTGATTGCAGCGGCGCAGCGGTAATTGCGGGATCGTTGTCTGGGATTACCATGGGAAGTAATGGGATCCCACCCGAATGGTTACGTCACGTTTCACTTTCCCCTCATACCAGTAAATGGCGAGAGCAGTTGATTGAGCGGGTCAAGGACTGGCCGCACGGCGTAGAAGATATACATCATGCCAAGGCTTTGCCGTCCTTGTTTTTGGGTCAAATGTGGAGGAATTTTTCGTATTCGGCTTTTCGAATGTTGCATGGACTAATCCGGTTTCCCTTGCGATTAACCCAATTCAGCGTTCTTAAGCACAAGTCGAATGCAAAATAGCAAACCTAACAGGCTATTTGGAAACCGCAAACAACTGATCCAACACCCGTTGCGTGGCCAAAGAAATGTTACCCCACAACGGATCTACTTCTCGAGTGAGGACGATCTTGTTGAATGTCTCGAACATATTGATCTCTTGTGCGGGTGCGTGACCACTTGCATATTCGTCTACGATGACTCGACGCGTATGCTCCTGCATATGAAAATCACAGCCATTGACAAGAAACGTCGGCTTCTCAATGTCGAACGCGACCTCGCAGCCATAATAGGGCAACACAAAGTCAGGCATGAATACATTTCCTTGGGTGCCGCTGAGATGCGCCCACTGTTGGTGGCCCGCAATAAAGGAACAGTAGAAACTGCCTGTTGAACCACCTGGAAAAAGGAGTTCTGCGGAAAACTCGGCGGGAACAGCAGTCTCGCTTCTTTCGCCACGCATGCTGGTCAGGCACCTCCCCGTAAGTTGCGTCGGAATCTGCCAATGGTTTGCCCATAGGAGAAAGCAAATGCAATACCAACCCAAATCACCCAGGCAACCGAAGGGTTCCAATTGGCTATCCACCCGAATGTTTTTTTGCGAAAAACTATCGTCACCGAGGAAGGAAAAATGACAAGCGATACGTCGCATCGCTCCAATCGATTGGCCATCGTCTAGACATTGGCGAAGCAAGGGTAGTCGCGCGCTATGCATGAACATTACCCCATCCATAAACTGAACGTTGTTGCGTCGGCAAACAGATAGGATGTCCTCCAAATCGTCAGCGGACAAGGCCGCTGGCTTTTCGGCGAGTACATGCTTGCCTTTCTCCGCTGCCGCGATAATCCACTCTTTTCGCAAACCGGTCGGAAGTGGAATATAGACTGCGTCAATGTCCTCGCGTGCCAGCAAGGCTTCGTATCCATCCATGGAGTCGGGGACCTGTCGCTGTGCCGTGTGAGCTTGGCATTCGCGGACAAAGCACCTTGCCGCTTCGATGCGCCGACTTGCGACCGCAACAACCGTGCCAGATTTACTTTGTGCAATTGCACGCCAATTTTTTCTGGCAATTGCGGCAGTTGAAAGTATTCCCCAACGGCATAGACCTAGGTCCGTCATCTCTTTTCCCTTGCGATTTATGGTAAATTTCGTCATGTTCTAGATTGCCCGCCTATGCGCAGTCCATGCGTGAAGCCCTAACTGCGCAGATTGCTTGGTCCATGTGAACTACTTGTCTTGAAATCCATCTTGACCCCACTTGCGCTCCTTCGATATCCTCCGCATCGACCACGGCAAGTTCGGTAAAGTCGGCAGACGTGGTTACTGTCACAGGATAGACCGAGCGTGCGAGTTTGGCGACCCGTCGTCAACATTGCAACGAACATTCAGGAAGGATGATTCCCCCAATGTCGAGCACAAAAACTGTTTTCACGACTGGAGAGGCCGCCAAAATTTGCAAGGTGAGCCAACAAACGATTATTCGTTGTTTCGATAATGGATCGCTGAAAGGATTTCGCGTTCCTGGTAGTCGATTCCGTCGAATTCCCCGCGATCTGCTGTTCGTCTTTATGAAAGACAACGGAATCCCAACGGATGCCCTCGAAAGCGGAAAGAAAAAAATCCTGATCGTCGACGACGATCAGGATTTGGTTGATCTCATGTTCGATACCTTTGAACGCGATGGCAGATTTGATATCCGCACGGCGAACAACGGTTTCGACGCGGGCATGCAGGTCAAAGAATTTCGGCCAGATATCGTTATTCTGGACGTGATGCTACCGGATATCAATGGAAAGGAAGTTTGCCAACGCGTTCGCGGCGACCGTACCATGGATTCAGTCAAAATCCTTTGCATCTCTGGGATGGTTGAACAAGATAAAGTCGCCGACTTGCGCGCCGCTGGCGCAAACGAGTTCATGCAAAAGCCATTCACCACGGATCGCCTGCTCGATCGAGCATGCGATTTGTTGGAAATCGATAGGCCCGTCGCAATTTAAGCGTGGTTGGTTTATTCCTGAGACACCAGCGCTCGCCGCGATCGTAAACGCAACGTCACATTGCGATTTCGTGAACAGGCGGGCGCTAGCCCCGGGCCTGAATTCGCCGTACGTCCTGTCGCCATGAGATCAATCTGCCGTGAAAAAACCGCTACCCAACACCGATGCCAAAAGGACCGAATCCGCAGATCGTTCAACCACCCAGCGAAATGCGAGGTCCGCCAGAAAAACGGTGCTTACCATTGCGCAAGTGGATTCAGGGAACGAACACTGCGATGCAACGGATGAATATCCTATCGAGGAAGCCAGCAATCAAGTCGCAAACGGCAATCTTCCTGAACAAATGCAGCGTTCTGGAATTCCATTCAAAACAATTTTGCCCGAACTGGCCACCGGTTTTGCGTGCAAGCTGATGGCGATTGCATTGCAGCTGCGGTCTTCTATGTCGTCGCAGGTTACAAACGCATCCATCCAAGAATCGGTTGGAATTCTGCTGAAAGAATTGGAAGAAGCAGGCGATGTAAGCACGGGAAGCGGAAGTGTTTTGCTAAGACTAAAGTCGCTTTTAAACCAATTGCATCGAGACGAGCTTCAAATTCGCGAGCGTCGCGTTTCTTCAATCGATGACTGCCCAAAGCAGCTCTTGGCCAATGCTATCCACGCCGTTATCGCTTCCCTTTGCCAGGGCATTCAGATGGATCAGGCGGTTGAAACTAATAGCCAACGGGCCATTTACCAGTTTGCATACGGTTTGACACACGAAATTAATAATCCGCTTGCAAACATAGTTGCCCGAGCTCAGCAATTGATTGCCTCAGCGCCGATCGATTCAGATCGACGCTCGCTAGCAACCATTGTCGATCAAGCGATGCGGGCACATGAGATGCTCGCCGAAATGATGCGAGTTGTGCAACCGAGGTCTATTCATCCTCGCGTTGAAGACATCGTGGCAATCGTAAGACAAGCTGTTGCGGCTCAGGAACAGCAATGGACTCATTCTCAAATTCAATGCAATCTCCGAGGGTCGACGAAACCGCTCTACTGTTCGGTAGAAAAAGCCTCAATGGTCGAAGCGGTTTGCAGCATTTTGCAAAACGCCTTCCAGGTTTGTCGCCCAAATGATCGTATTGAAATCAAATGCCACCAAGTCGAATACGATGAGCCTGATTATGGACCATCCCGACTTTTTTCTCAAGCGGACGAAGAATCCGTTCCACGGATCCGCATTGCGGTTCAGGACACGGGACCAGGGTTGTCGTATGAGGCATCAGAACGCGCCTGGGATCTCTACTTCAGCGGACGTGAGCATGGACGCGGCCTTGGTATCTCTCTTGCAAGTGTCCGGCGAACAATGGATGCTCACGGAGGACTTGTTTGGATTCAAAGCAATCCGAATGCCGGATGCACAGTCGAAATCAGATTGCCGATAGTACCGAATACGCCAGCTCCTCGAAAAGTCTTTGCCATCTGACGCAAGATTTCTTGCCTTACTCTTTCACCCTCTTCGACCCATCTATGGGCTCCGGGTTGCGTTTGCATTTTGCGTCGTAGTATTTTTGGTATGCTCTAGCCTCAATTCCTCTGTCCATGGCCCCTTGATTTCTAATTTGCCGATTCGATATATGTTCCAATACACCCTACTTTTTACGTTGATCGTACTACTCACGCTCACCGCCGATTCTGCCCAGAACGCCGAGCCTCCTTACAAAAAGACGACTGAGGTCGAGGGGGTCACCGAATATTTGCTGGCGAATAACTTGCGACTAGTGCTCGTCCCGGATGAATCGTCCAATAGCATCACCGTCAATATGACGGTCTTAGTCGGGTCGCGCCACGAGGGTTATGGCGAAGCTGGCATGGCTCACTTACTCGAGCACATGCTTTTCAAAGGAACTCCGAGTCACGGAAATATCGACAAGGAGCTCAAGGAGCGCGGAGTTCTCGACATGAATGGTACGACCGACTACGACCGAACCAACTACTACGAAACACTTCCAGCCTCGGACGAGAACCTGAATTGGACAATCGCGATGGAAGCCGACCGATTGACCAACTGTTTCATTCGTGGCGAAGACCTCTTCTCGGAAATGACCGTCGTTCGCAATGAGTTCGAATCGGGCGAAGATTCACCGAACGCGATCCTCATGCAACGCATTATGGCCAACGCCTACGAATGGCATAACTACGGAAAAAGCGTCATCGGCAATCGCGCCGATATCGAACGGGTTCCTGTCAATCGTCTTCGCGCGTTCTACAAAAAATACTACCGACCTGACAACGTCGTATTGATCGTTGCCGGAAAAATCGATCCTGAAAAAGCCATTGCCGCAGCCGTGGCGCATTTCGGCTCGATCGAAAAAGGCAGTACTCCTCTCGAGCCGACTTACACGGTTGAGCCTACGCAGGATGGCGAGAGGATCGTTTACCTCAATCGGGTTGGCGAAGTGGCGCTGCTAGGCGTCGCATATCATGTTCCAGCCATGGCCCATGCGGACTCCGCCGCGTTGACGGTGCTTGAGCAAATCCTAGGAACCGAACCGAGCGGTCGACTCTACCAAAGTCTCGTAAAGACCGGGCAAGCGTCTGCGGTTTCGTCGATGCACCAGGCAGGATACGACCCCGGCATGTTTGGCTGCTTGATTCAGATCAATCGCGACATCCAAGTCGATGCAGTCCGCGTATCCCTTAACAAAGTACTTCAAAGCATAGTCGATGATGGCGTAACCGAGGAGGAAGTCATCCGCGCCATTCGTGAGCTGACCAACCGAAAGGAAAATGCTCAGACCAACACGGCGACCCTCGCGAATGAACTTAGCAATTGGGTTGCGTACGGCGATTGGCGTCTGTTTTTCTTGGAACGCGATCGCATTGAAACCGTGAAGCCCGAAGATGTGAAACGAGTTGCCCAACTCTATTTCAAGGACAGCAATCGAACAACCGGAATCTTCGTTCCCACGCCGGAGCCCGATCGTTCAGCGATTGCACAACGACCTAAAATCGATGCGATGGTCTCAGGCTATACTGGTAGGGAATCCGTGTCCAAAGGGGAAGTGTTTGAGCCCACGCCAGAAAACATCGCTGCCCGTACGTTTCGCGGCAAACTGGATTCCGGTATCAGGTACGCGTTACTGCCGAAGCAAGTTCGAGGAGATCGGTTCTTCCTGAAGTTGACCTTGCGTTTCGGCAACGAAGCAACCCTCAACACTCCAAGACGCATTCAGGCTGGAAAACTGCTTGGTGCTGCCTGGTTGCTAGGTACCGAAAAATACTCCGAAACGGCACTTCAGGACAAACTGGAGGAGCTCAAAGCCGAATGCACGGCTTCCAGCGAGACGGGAGCAATCACTTTTCAAGTGACTGGTCGCAAAAAAAACTTTTCGGAGACAATCGATTTGTTGACCGAAATACTGCGGCATCCCACTTTTCCAAGCGATGAAATTGGACTGCTCAAAACGCAAAAGCGATCCGAGATAGAGTCTGCCAGGACCGATCCAAACTACCTAGCTCAAATTGCCCTCTCTCGCAAACTTGCTCCTGTTCCGACCACCAGCATTCACTACGTTCCTACGACGGACGATAGCCTCGAGCGACTTGAGGCACTTCAAGTTAGCGATGTGCGTGAGCTTTACAAGCGGTTTATGTCTGGCTCGTATGGAGAGATGACACTGGTGGGGGCATTCGATAAAGACGCAGCGCTCAAACAAACCAATGCGATGACCATGGAGTGGACTTCGGCTGTACCATTCGTACGAGTCGCAAAGCCGTTTTTAGCAGTCGAGCCCGATACGATTTCGATTGAGACACCCGATAAAGAGAATGCGGTCTTGATGGCGGCTGCGAATCTTGAGATTCGCTCAGACGATCCCGAATGGGAGGCTCTCTATATTGCCAACGATATTTTGGGTGGCGGTTCGCTATCAAGCCGACTTGGCGAACGCGTCCGTGAACAAGAGGGACTCTCGTATGGAGTCGGAAGTCAGTTCGTTGCAAAAGCGATCGATCGCTCCGCAGTGTTCATGACCTACGCGATCACCAATCCGACCAATCGCGACAAATTGATAAGAACGATTGGCGAAGTGTTTGATGACTTTTTAAAAAATGGCGTCAAACAAGAAGAGCTTGAATCGGCAAAGACGAGCTACCTGAAACAACTCGAGGAGACGCTCAGCAACGATTCGCAGCTCATGTCGACGTTGCACCAGTATCAGGAAGCAGGTCGCGACGAATCGTTCATCGCACGTCGGCAACGCAATGTGAAAGAGCTCACCAAGGCGTCCGTCGACGCTGTCCTAAACAAACTGCTCAATCAGAAGAAATTGGTGATTGTCACCGCCGGGGATTTTCAAACGGTGAAAGCTGTTAGCAAATAGTAATGTGCCATTACATAGGTTGAAGGAAAGATACGGATCGAAGTGAATAGCCAGCCGAGCCTCAATTCCCCTACCCTGGAGCGACCCTCGCATCGCCACAAAGCAGCATCGGTCCTATCCACAATACTTCTGACTGAGTGGTATCGACGCAACAGTGCTCTGGCGGCCATCGTGCAGTTCATTGCAACGAAATGATTGAATGGACGCCTATCATGCGGTCGAGCCAATCGTATGCTGCGTCCCGTTCCGACTTCGGGAAATCATGCGGAGCGTTCGGAGTAGAGAGCATGAGTGGCGTCCTAGAAGGGCCACTCTGGGGAATCCTAAACAAAGTGAAGACTTCTTCCGCTTTGGCAAAAGCTTTCCGAACGCCACCAACATCGAAGTTGCTGTCATTGATTGGAGAATTGGAATACAATCCGCGAGGAGCGAGTGCGGCAATAATCTCATAAAAATCGAATGGAACTTTGTCGGCGTTGTTCTCGTAAATATCGCGAATACGGGGCATATAGCGGTCGCTCGTCCAGCCTGCCAATTTGCCATTGTAGTAGTCGTGGAACGGTGTGAATCCGCAACTGGACACGACCGCCTTTAGACGTTCGTCGAAGACGGCTGTAAAGAGACAATTGTGACCGCCCAAAGAATGGCCGATGGCACCGATCCGGTCCTTGTCAACTTGCGGCAGCGACCCCAATAGATCGATTGCGCGGATATTGTTCCAAATCGCCTTCATCGAACCACTGGCGTAGTTCGCACCTTGGATTTTGAAGTCGTAGGTGTACTCGCCAAAAGAGGGGTAATCAGGAACTAGGCATAAATACCCTCTTTCAGCGAGTTCATGCGCATAGTGCAACGATGAACTGCCACCCAAACCAGCGGGCTCATCTTTGCCAATATTCGTCGTTTGGTGTAGGCAAAGCATCGCGGCGCTTTTTCCGCTCTCTGGCAGCTCATTAGGAATCAACAACCAAGCAGGCACCCGATCGTTTGATTCCGGCGTGAACAGAATTTTTTGTCGACGGTACTTTGGCAAATGCTCCTCGGAGATGACTACCAAGTCGAGTGGTACACGGCGAGATGGGTCAGGTAGCTTTCCCATCACTAGCTGCATGTTGGCTTGTACATGCAACACTCGTTCGGCCCAATCGGCTTTCGTTTTGACAGGCCGGACACCGCCCGTCGCGTCGCGAACGACGAGCAACTGCGAATGATCCGGGTAAACTACCTCGCCCTGGCCATCGTTGCTAATGACCCTTTGTAGCCACTTTTGTAACTGTTGCCGTGTTTTGCTTGGCCTGAGAATCCAAGCGTCGTTATGGTTTCGAAAGCCGGTCGACGCGAACGCCAGATTCGCACTTGATACCCGCGGCACGAGGTAGCGTCGTGTCTCTTCAGCTTGGTCATTCTCACCACAAATAAATTGAGGTCGGTTATTCAGTCGTTCTAAGCGTATCGCCGCCGATACCGTATCGCTATTTGGGTAAGGCCAATTGCGGACACCATCGTAATGGCTATTCGGTACAAACGCTCGCCAAAGTTTGGCGGTCTTTTCATCGTGCAGTCCTAGAAAGTTGCACGCGATCGAGCCACGAGAGAATCCGCAAAGGATGATGCGAGACGAGTCACCGCCAAAATTGTCGCACGTATCCACGACCGCCGCATGCAGGTAGTGGATTGTAGATTCCGGATCGTACTGCGGGGCATCGCCCCACCATTTTAACGCAATTTCGGACCCAGCAGCGTTGAGACAAGGAAGGCAAATCCAAATGTAGCCCACACCAGTCGACAATCCGTACCCGAGACAACTGTCTTCAGGTCGTCCGCTGCTGGTATCACCCAAGGCGTCGCGATAGCCGCCGTTGCCTGAGTACTCAACGATGATCGGCAACTTTGCCCCGGGTGTCCAATCCTTTGGCAGATACAGCGAATGGTAAACCCGCTCACGATACCATCCTTCCAGGCTGCGGCGAACACGCAGACCGGACTCTGGCTCCTGGTCAATCATGTTTGGAACGATGAGATCGGCCTCTACCGATCGGATGTCTGGGAATTCGATTTGCTGCGCGTCGATTCTGGAGCCATTAAAAATAAGCTGCAGGCAAGCGAAAAACGCGATCGCACGGATCCAACTATCGATCTTCATAAATTCTCCCAAACTGCAACTTGTTTAACCCGCGAAGCGGCGGGCTCACTCCATATGCGTCAATAAACACCCATGCACAAATAGTTTAGTACATCAAGATGATACAGGCGTCTTATTCAGGCTGGGGATGAACAGGAGAAAAAAAAGGCACTTTCCGTCCCGGGCCTCCATTATACTTTAAGAGCCTGAATACTCGACACAACTGGAGAAATGAACATGGATCTACAGGATTGACAGGATTGACAGGATAATCGTCGACCCGACTTACCGTTTGGAGAAATCACTGAGAAAATCATCAGTTGTGCATTCGAAGTCATCAAGGCTGCAAAGGCGATCGCTCCCGAGCACCAGGCCCAGATTATTAACTAACTAAAGGTAACTGGAATCGAGGTCGCCCTACTGATCCATTTTGGCAATCCGAAACTCGAAACCAAACGATTCACACGACACAAGTGAATCTGCGAGCGTGTTGAAATCATCCTGTACATCTTGTCCATCCATGTCCATTCATTGTGTTCATTGTGTTCATTGTGTTCGAAAACTTAGGCATAGGTGCATATAACCGATAGAGCGGCCGCGCCGGTTAAACATGTTACTTCAGACTTATGGGCTCGAGATTACGAAATTGCTTCCACGAAAGCAGTTGAATTTTCTGACTGTTTAAGAAAACCTGCATTGCCGGATCCGTAAAAATCATTCGATCTTGATTGCGACGAATTGAACTGTCCGTGATTGCTCTAAGCTCTTCGTTGTCATGACCACAATGGATTATCAACTGAGTTACCCCTGGGCCAATTTTTGCTATTTCATCGTAATAGTGCTGCTTGCGTTGCTCGGGAATATTCCCGCCATAGAACTGAAGCAAGTTGTCGAGCAAGGGGAGCTTTCGCTCAGTCAATTTCAAAACCGACTTGTGAAAACGGTCCGCCAGGGCTGGATATTCCTTTTCCATTTCCGGAGCCATCCGCTTGAAGAACAAAATCGGAAGATCGTACGCGATGGCTAAATCGACATAGACCTCTACTAAATCGGGCCGGCAAAGGACCGCTCCCATGTGGGTGTCGAGATGGCTTAGAGGGACACCAAACGAAAGAGCTCTGTCGATCTGGGCCGTGAGTTCGATCTTGACTTCTTCCGCAGAGGCGTTCATCGCAACCTGACCAACGTTGTCCCAAAGACAGCCCATTGGGTCGACTAAACTCGGGACGCGATCGCGGGATGCGACCGGCCCCCAACGATAAAAATCCCATTCGGAATTTAGTGTCAAATGAATTCCATAATCATATTGCGGATGGTTTTTGGCGTACTCAGCGAACTCTTTGAACCAAGGGCATGGAACCATGACGCTGGCCGATGTCACGATTCCGCTCTCCAAACCGGCCTGAGTGGCCACATTCACCGAGTGCGACATGCCTGCATCGTCAGCGTGCACAATCAAATAACGGGACTGTTCTTGGGCAAAACCGAATGCAGTCAACAATCCAATGCATACAATCGTCTGGGAAATGAAATTGAAACGGAAGATGTTCATGAATCGTGCTCAATTATTGGTAGGTATTTTCCAGGACTGGGAAATACAATGATACCTGCGACTCGTTTAACCCGCAAAGCGGCGGGCTAACCAAAACTCCGCTTGAGTTGTTTGGCATGACCAATTCGAGAACAAAATGGTAACGTAGACTTTGCAAGCAGTGGCCTTTAAAAACGTTTTCCTTGGTTCAGGCTAACAGATGAAAAAGACGAATCGCACGCGACAAAAACGCAAGGTCTCACTCCGCAAAAAAATTCTATTCTCTGCATTGACGACCATCCTCTTTTTCGTAACGCTCGAGTGCGCGCTCACCCTCGTGGGAGTTCAACCTAAATCGAACAACGAAGATCCTTTCGTCGGCTTCTCGGGGTTACTCCCCTTGATGGAATTGTCGACTAACGAACTTGGCGAGCAAATTCTCTCGACCGCTCAAAACAAGCGTCATTGGTTCAATGCCCAGTCCTTTCCCAAGTTAAAAAAACCAAGAACCAAACGCATTTTTTGCATGGGTGGATCTACAACCTATGGCCATCCTTATTGGGATTCGACTTCCTTTGCGGGATGGCTACGAGAATTCCTTCCCATTGTGGATTCGTCACACAATTGGGAAGTGATCAATGCAGGCGGTATCAGCTATGCGAGTTACCGTGTCGCTGCTCTCATGGAGGAGTTGACTCAGTATGAGCCTGACATCTTTGTAGTCTATTCTGTTCACAATGAGTTTTTGGAGCGTCGCACTTATCAAAATATGTTTGACAAGTCGCCGCTCAGTCTCAATTCACAGGCGATGTTGGCTCGCACGCGCACCTGGGAATTGGCGGATCGAATTCTCAAACGAGCACGCAAATTAGTAACTGCTCCAAAGCCAACTGATTCAACCAAATCCAACGCTGATTTGTTGCAAGGAGAAGTGGATGAGATTCTCAACCATACGATTGGACCAGTCGATTATCATCGCGATGCCGAATGGCGAGCCCAAGTGCTACAACATTATGAGTCCAACTTGCGACGCATGGTTTTGATTGCCAGACGCGCCGGTGCGAAAATTGTTTTTATTACGCCAACCGCAAACGAAAAGAATTGCTCCCCCTTTAAAAGTGAATACGATCAAAATGTCACGCCTTCCGAACACGAGCGATTGATGACTCTCGTTCGCCAATCCAATAGCGGTGAAATAGCCACCGACGCAACCAAGACGCTGCAATTCCTAATCGAGGCGGTCGCGATCGATCCACACTATGCCGAGACCCATTTTCGCTTGGGGCAGGCCTATATGTTCCTGGAACGATACTCGGAAGCACAGCTGGCATTTTCTCGTTCCCTAAATGAAGACGTATGCCCGCTCCGAGCAGTTGACGAAATTAGACAGGCTATCGAACGGGTTGTCCGCGATTCACATTGTCCCATGGTCGACTTCGAACAGAGGCTTCGTACGTTGTGTGAAACAGAAAACGGACACACGGTCCTGGGTGACGAATACTTTCTCGATCATGTACATCCAACAATCGATGTGAACCGGCAATTGGCCCTTTGGATCATCGAAGAGTTGCAAGCAAATGGGATGGTCCAAGGCAAAAGACTAATCGATATGGTCCTTGCCGATGAATTCACTAAAGCTGAGGAAAAGGTTCTTGGACAAATCGACAGGGAAGCACAAGGCTTCGCCCTCCGAAATCTAGCCAAGGTACTTCATTGGGCTGGAAAATTCGAGGAGGCAGCACCTCGTGCGAGAGACGTATTGAACATAATACCAAACGATCCAGAAAGTCGCTTTATATTGGCTAGTTGTTTGAGCAACACCGGCCAAAAAGAGGAAGCGATTGATGAATACGATAGACTCTTTGCAAATGGCGGGGACTACCCACGAGGTTATCATCCATTCGGCGAACTGTTGGCGGAAATTGGAAACTTGGAACAGGCCAAGGCATATCTACTGATGGCAGTTCTTTACAATCAGAAGAACGCTGGGGCCTATTATTCATTGGGCCTTGTTCATCTTCGATTGAAAGAATTCCAGTTTTCGGTCGAATCCTTGGAGGCATCAAATCGACTCTATCCGGACAATGCACAAACGCTATTCTTCCTTGCACAAGCCAATGCTGGACGAGGAGACCATTCCGAGGCCATATCGCTCTACGAAAAAATTCTTGCAAAAGGAGCCCGCGCGGCGAACATCCATTATCAATTTGGATTGTCCTTGTTGGCGGATAACCAACAGGCAAAAGCAATCCAGCAATTCGATGCGGCACTTGAAATTGCGCCCGATTGGGAAGAGGTCCAGGAGCAATTGGAAATCGTTCGAAAGGTAAAATAGCGAAAATGTTAGCACTCCAAAATTGCCTGCGTTTGCCGACGCGTGCCTAAACACTGTATAACATCCGATGCAGATTTGCGATTTACCGCTTAACATCCATCCTCTCAAACCATGCAAGCCAACTCATGACTCCAAGCATTTCCTCACGACGCGAATTCATTGGTACCGTTTCAGGAGCGGCACTAGCAGCATCCATCCCAGTCTCTGTGGAAGCTATGCCCACTGCAACTCCGAAACCATCAAAGATGCAATTCGGACTCGTTACCTACCTCTGGGGGCAAAACATGGATCTGCCGACCGTCATTGATGCCTGCAAGAAATCAGGAATGACGGGCGTCGAACTGCGAACCGTTCACAAGCATGGAGTCGAACCGAGTCTTTCCGCTTCCGAGCGCAAAGAGGTTAGAAAGCGCTTTGAAGATAGCGGGATCGTGTTAGTGGGTTATGGTTCCAATGCGGAGTACCATTCGAGCGACCCCGCCAAACTAAAAGCCAACATCGAACTGACCAAGGATTACATTCGACTCATGCACGATTGTGGAGCCAACGGAGTCAAAGTCAAACCAAACGGTTTCGTTAAAGATGTGCCGCGAGAAAAAACGATCGAACAAATTGGCAAAGCTCTGAACGAGGTGGCGGCCTATGGACAAGAATATGGACAGCAGATTCGAGTTGAGGTCCACGGATCCGGAACCTCCGAACTGCCGGTTATTCGCGATATCTTCAAAGTAGCCGACCACAAGAACGTCGCTGTCTGCTGGAATTCCAACGGCGAGGACCTCAAAGGTGATGGTTTGGCCGCCAATTTTAAGATGGTTCAAGCTCGCTTCGGTGCGACGTGTCACGTTCGAGAGTTGAACGACGCGACGGATACCTATCCCTATCGCGAGCTCTTCAAGCTATTTCGCGAAATCGATTACTCGGGTTGGATACTAATGGAAGCCCGAACCGACCCGAAAGACAAAGTAGCCGCCATGACCGAGCAAAGGAAGGTCTTTGATGAGATGGTTAGCGGAAGCTAATTGAGAAACCCGCCTAATCGCGGAAAGGTGACTGGAAACCACCGCCTGACATGGGTTGGTAGGTAGGTGCTTGTGGGTAGTATTCGTCTTGCCCCGCAGGTAATACATTCGCAGGCCCAACTCCAAAATTTCCTTGTGTTCCTCCACCTTGGCCATAGGGAACACTAAACGGTCTGTTCGGATACCGCCATTCCCCATAGGGTTGTATCGGTTGACCCCATTGTTCTGTCACGTGATAGTGGTCAGCACTCAAGCCCGCTTGCAATGTGCTGCGCGTGCTTCGGAATCCGCTACGAACAAAGTCTGGTCGCTCCATTGATTGTGGATCAACTGTCATAGCATATTGGTCCACCCTTTGTCCGTCTTGATCGTGCGTGTAGGTCGCAGCCATGGTGGTCTAGTCAGCCGTGAATGGTTTCGCATTTTTCCTTGCCCGCTGGATCGGAAGCACTTCCCGTTCATAGGAATCCATTCCGACCACGCTCTTAGAATTCGACTGCTTCCTAGACAATTCTGTGGTTTGAGCAAACGCAACACAGGATGACGAAACAATTGCCAAACTGGATAACGTGAATCGTTGGACTTGGTTCGATTGGTTGCTCGATAGACCTCAGACAAGTCTGCGGCAAATCGATTCCAATACTTTGTTCCAATCAACCAAGAAACCAATGCTAAGAAAAACCTGTTGTAGGATTTGTGCAGATTATTTTTGATAAAGGACGCCTTATAGCGACCATCCAACGGAATAAATGGGTTATCCCGATTCGACATTCGTGAAAACGGGTCGTAGAAAAAGGAGCAGGCTGATTTCGATTAGACGCTTAGGGAGTACAATTGCACCAATGGAATCTTCTACGCAGTTAGAACCAACAGCTGATATTTTAAGCCTAGCCACGCCAGGCCTTGTTTACCATTGCGTCTGTGGTACCGAGTTTCGTGTGGACCCAGTGCTCGGAGGCGAATGTATCAACTGCAAGCGCATTGTCCAGTCCGAAGCGATTCGGCACACGATGAGCGCGACCGTTTCCATTAGCAATTTCCAAAGCGAAGAGGAAGTGCTTCATTTCGAGCTGGATGAAAGAGGCAATCTTATCAACCGCCTCTACGGCCACTTTCGAGTCGACCAAAAATTAGGGTCGGGTGGAATGGGAGCCGTTTATCGCGCGTTGGACACTTCTTTGCAGCGCTTCGTCGCAGTCAAGATCATGCGGAATGTAAATCACTGCGTCAACTCTCGCATCGCAATGATGCTGCGTGAAGCAGTCGCGCAGGCCAGATTAAATCATCCGAATGTGGTTACGATTTATTACGTCGGTCGCCAAGATGAAGAGCCATTCTTGGCGATGGAACTCTTAGTAGGTCCGCCACTTTCGGAGAAACTCAAGTCGGAGGGAGCGATACCCTACGCAGAGTCGATTCGATATGGCATTCAAGTTGCCTCTGCACTGCGACATGCCTCGCAGTTTGGGATTGTTCACGCCGATATCAAGCCTGCGAATCTTCTGATCGCGGGCGGAGGGCTAATCAAACTTTCGGACTTTGGCCTTTCTCGAATTCAATATGAACCGGGGCAGCCCACTACGGTCTCCGGAACACCTGCCTACGTCGCTCCAGAGCTAATCCAAGGTAACCCGATTAGTATCCAGTCAGATATGTATGCACTAGGCATAACACTTTTTGAATTAGTATTTGGTCGTTTGCCTTTTGAACTTGTTGGAACAACGGTTCGCGAGCGGATTGAAACTCACCTCACGGCGGAGGTCACGTTCCCGCTTGTTTGGCCAAGTGCGATCCCTCGCGAATTCGCTAACCTCATTTCTCGTTTGCTATCCAAGAACCCAAAAGATCGGTATGCAACGTACGATGAGCTTTTAGTCGACTTGAAATCGATCGAACCCGTTTCGACTACTACCGCGGGAGTCGCGTCTCGGGCGGCGGCCTACGCGATAGACCAATTGTTCTTGTTGGTTTTTATCGCGCCCTTTGCAATTTTGATCTTTCTTTTGAATGCGGACTGGACCAATGTTTCGGCATTACGAAATTATCGATGGGCTACGCCAATTGTCGCATTTGCGTCGCTCATTGTACCCGCCGTTTATCTGACGATGATTTTTCGTGGATGGGAATCGATTGGGCGTTATTTGTTCCAGCTCCGAATCGTGGAGGTAAACGGTTTACCTCCGAGACGCCAACAATTAGTAACTCGCGAAGTTCTTCGAAATTCTTTCGCCTGGTTTTCGCCACTGTCGCTTTACATGAACTTCAGCAATCCGCTTTTGCTCCCCATTTTTGCGGTCGCTCTCGTTTTGTTTCCATGCATCGACTCAACCATGATTCTGCTTCTAAAGGGCCGCAAGTCGCTTCATGACTACCTATGTAATTCACGCGTCGTGCTTGCCGTGGACCGTGAGAAAGAACCCAAATAAAATGCATCAAGTTCAAGTAAAATTAGCCGAACGAAGTTATCCGATCTTCATTGGCACTCGAACTCTGGATGGCATTGCGACTTCGCTGGGGGAGTTGTTGATCGGATGGTCGCACACCGTTATTATTTGCGATGAAAAGGTTGCGCAAACCTTCGGTAAAACGGTCAAAGACTACTTAAATCAAACAAACAAGCGGACCTCTATGCTGATCGTTCCCAGTGGCGAAGAGAACAAGTCGATTGCGAATTTATCACAGCTTTGGAGCCAAATGCTGGAGGAAAAAACCGACCGAAAAAGCGTGGTCGTCGCTATTGGTGGCGGCGTTGTTGGTGACCTAGCAGGCTTCGCTGCCGCGTCTTTTACCCGAGGTCTAAGATTCATTCAGGTGCCAACGACGCTATTGGCTATGGTTGACAGCAGTGTTGGAGGCAAGACGGGAATCAACTTGCCAGCAGCCAAGAACATGATCGGTGCGTTTTGGCAGCCGCATGCCGTGTGGATCGATACGTCGACGCTTGACTCCCTGCCGGATCGGGAATTCAGAAGCGGTCTTGCAGAGGTCGTAAAATACGGTGTAATCCTGGACGAAAGTTTTTTTGACCATCTAGAGGAACATGCTGACGCAATTCTGGCGAGAAAGCATGAGCATATCCAGCATATTGTCCGTCGATGCTGTGAATTGAAGGCTCAAGTGGTTTCTCAAGATGAACGCGAAACCACAGGGCTACGGGCTATTCTCAATTATGGCCACACCTTTGGGCATGCGATCGAATCTAAAACTTCTTACGGTCGCTTCTTGCATGGCGAAGCAATATCAATTGGCATGACCATGGCAGGGCAATTGGCTGTCCGACTTGAGCTCTGGCAAAAAGATTGCCAAGAAAGACAAACAGCACTGCTCCGTAAATTCGGGCTACCCACTAGTTTTCGTGAGGTGCCAAGTGAGCAGCTAGTAGTCGCCATGCAAATGGACAAGAAAACAGAGCATGGCAGGCTCAACCTTATCTTGCCAACCCGTATGGGTAACGTGCGGACTGTTTCCAATTGTGAATACGCCGACATTCTCGGTGCGATTTATGGCAACGCAACTTAATGCAACTTAGTGCAATACCTAACGGATGGATCCAGATTGTCAAAGAAGACTTGCAGTAGCGATACAAAAAGCGTCAGTGGCAAACCCATTCACTCACCCATCCTGTGGAGTGAGCGAATCAGTCAAACTTGGTTCCTAGCGTTGTTAGGGACCATCCTCTATTGGTTTTCGCTGCCACCGATGAAATTTCCATGGGCAGGTTTTTTGGCGTCGGCCTGTTGGGCATCCGTTATTGCAAAAGAGTATTCGCCGACCCGCCGAGAATACTGGAGCCTATGGCTAGCCGGTGCCGTTATGTGGCTTGCGCTTTTGCAAGGAATCCGACTGGCCTATTGGCCGCTCCACTTCGGTTGGATAGCGTTGTCATTGTATCTGGCCGTCTACCTGCCAATATTTGTCGCGATGGCTCGATCACTGCATCATTCCTGGTACATTCCGTTGCCATTTGCAGCCGGGATGGCTTGGGTTGCTTGCGAACTCATACGTGCCTACTTCGTAACAGGGTTCGCAGCCTGCATGCTTGCACATAGTCAAACGCCGTGGCCTTGGATGTTGCCGATCTCCTCTTACTTTGGTGGCTATGGCGTTAGTTTTTTGGTCATGTTCCTAGGTGCTGTGCTCTATCAATGGCTAAACTGGGCCTTTGGGAATCGTACGGTTTGGCTTGCCGCAAAATCCAGGCGATTCGTGCTTGAGGTTACAGCCTATACGATACTCGCGTTCGCAGTAGTATTATGTTCGATAGGCTCTATGCGATCGCATGACCAGTGGCTGGCGAGCCAAGAACCGATCAAGCCGCTAGGGGCTGTGTTGTTGATTCAGGAAAACATGCCGACTCAATTCGATGGCAATTTTGACGACATGATGCTTGGGTGGCAACGGTATGCACAGCAGACAGCGAAAGCAGCACAGGCGAGTACCTCCCAAGAAGTGAATTTGATTGTTTGGCCGGAAAGCACATTTAGTGGCGGTGTGCCTTGGCTTGATTCCGATAACGACCCGGCCCTGGCCGAAGCGTTAAAACTATCGGAAGAAGACATCGCCAGTTGGAGGGAACAGATTGAAATCAAGTTGAAGAGTATTTACAGTCCCACTCATTCGAACCCGCCCAAGTTTTTGTTAGGTACCGATTGCGTGAGATTGTATTCGGGTAAAGCGAACAGGTACAACGCGGCACTTTGGTTCGATCCACAAAACAGAGACGCTTGTAAGTACTATTCGAAACAGCACTTAGTTATGTTTGGAGAATACATTCCGTTTGCGTCGTCTTTTCCAAGCCTTCTCCGTATGATTGGACTTGGTACCATCGAAGCTGGCGACAGGCCAATGGCTTGGCAAATGTCATCGGGTGCGACCATTTCAACAAGCATTTGTTTTGAAGATGTACTTCCGCATTTGATACAATCGGACATCAGCAGGCTCACGGCGTTGGGGAAGTCGCCGGACATGCTGGTCAATATTACCAACGACGGGTGGTTTCGAGGTTCAAGCATTCTCGACCATCATTTGAACAACGCAATTTTGGCGGCTGTTGAGAATCGCAGGCCCATGCTGGTTGCTGCCAACTTGGGTATTTCCGCTTGGATCGATGGCGATGGGCGAGTGGTGCGGTCGCTCCCTCGAATGGAGCCAGGCTGGATCCTTGCGGAACCAATACCAGATGGCCGATCGGGCTGGTGGCAATCTGTTGGCGATTTGCCCGTGAGATTTCTAACGATTATAAGCTGTTTGCTATACTTAATTGGGCTAGCAAAAGGAATCTTTGCGAAACGCTACTTGCCCCACTGATTTCTAACGATAAAAATCTTTGAAACTTTAGTCTTGCGGTCGGCATCGTATCGTCCACATTGCCGATTCTATTTTAACCCTTGGTGGGGCAAGTGCGATGCCAACGCTTTATGCTCGTACACCCTCGGCGAAAACCAGCCGAAAGTCTGTACGGAATCGAACGAATCGCTTTTTGCTTGTCGAATCGCTCGAACCACGCCAACTCATGGCGGTGGATTCACTTCAAATTGCCAATCAGCTCTATGATTCGAACCAGCTCCTGGTTCAGTTTCGCTCGCCTAACCCATCCGCATTGATCGGGCAAAATTATGCGGGATCAACCATTCGTCGTCACCTAACGGACGATGGTTGGTTTCATGTCGATGTAGGTGCAAACACAAACATAATACAAGCGTTAGCGGCTTTTCAGAACCGATCCGATGTCCTTCAGGCGACTCCCGACTTTGCGATCACTGTCCAATCGATACCCAACGATCCTTCGCTTGGCTCGTTGTGGGGATTATCCAATAGCGGCAGTCAAGGAGGCATAGTCACGGCTGACATTAACGCCGATCAAGCCTGGGACTACGGGACATCGACCAATGTTGTGACGGCTGTGATTGATACGGGTGTCGACTATCGACACCAGGACCTCGCTGCCAATATTTGGGCGAATTCCGACGAGCTTGCAGGCAATGGAATTGACGATGATCGCAACGGATACGTAGACGATACTCGCGGATGGGACTTTGCGAATAACGACAACGATCCAATGGACGACAACGGCCATGGAACGCACGTTGCAGGAACCATCGGTGCAGTCGGAAATAATGGCGTCGGAGTTACTGGTGTTGCTTGGTCTGCGTTAATCATGCCATTGAAGTTTCTGGACAAGAGCGGATCGGGCTCTTTAAGCGACGCCATTGAGGCAATCAACTACGCTCGCGTCAACGGTGCTAAAGTGGTCAACGCAAGCTGGGGCAGAGGTGGATTTTCATCAGCTCTGCAATCCGCCATCACTCAATATCTACAGGCAGGTGGGATCTTTGTAGCAGCAGCGGGCAATGAAAGCTCGAATAATGCGACAACACCCTCATATCCAGCGAACTACGCCGGAATCATTTCGGTTGGAGCGTCGACACGCAACGACACACTCGCCAGTTTTTCCAACTTCGGAACCAACGTTCCAATCGTCGCGCCTGGTCAATCCATTCTCAGTACACTTCCTGGAAATGCCTATGGCACATTGAGTGGAACATCCATGGCGACGCCCCACGTAGCGGGAGCGATCGCCCTTCTTTGGGGACAAAACCCAACCAGAACAGCTGCTCAAATCACCGATGCTGTTTTCGTCAACACCGACAACGTCCTAAGTGGAACACAATCCAAATACGGACGTCTGAATCTAGGCAAAGCAGCCGCAGCACTGAAGCAGTCAACACCACCTGCGAACCCACCGCCACAACCTCAGCAAACCAAAGTTACCTATAGTCTTCAAGGAACTTATCCACTCAGAGATGCAACAACGCAAGCCACTATTCATCAATTTGCAATCGATGTATCAGACAATATCACGATCGCCGATCTAGATGTCTTACTAAATATTCAACACACTTACGTAAGCGACCTCGGCATCCGTTTAATTGCACCCGATGGCACCTCGCGCACGTTGATTAACCGACGAGGCGGATCGACTGATTACATTCAAATAACTCTATCCGACGAAGCGAGTATTGGGGTTAACTCACTGTCTACCCTCCGCGGAACGGTTAAGCCTGAATCTAGTCTCAATCCGTTCGATGGAAAAAACGCCAAGGGCCGTTGGATACTCCAAGTGACCGATTACGCACGTGGTGATATCGGGCAAATTCTGGGAGCTCAGCTCATCGTGACTACCAGTTCGACCATCACACCCTTCTCTTTTAAGACTACGAGTGTCCATAACGTTTTGGAGTCTACGAAAAACGAATTGCGTGGAGTAGTAGGCGCGCTGCGGTCGATTGTTTCCGACTTCCTAGTGGAGATTCGCCGTTCGAAATCAATCGGACGAGATGTTCTGAACGACGCAGCAGACGACTGCAACGAACGTGTAGAATCTCGCGAACCAGTTGAAAAGACGGTCCAGCCATGGCATTCCTGGTTTCGGCAATTCGGTCGAAGGCTTCTAGTAATGCATCCCTAGTCTGAAAAGGTAGTCTTCCGATTGATCTCATCAGCCGCAGACTGTGTTTCGTCCCAGTGCGGAATTGCCCCATCTGTGTGTAAGCTTCGTCAGCCACGTTACTATTCAGGATTGACTTCAACAACGGACTCAAAGACTCCGTCCTCACTTGAGAAACGTCCGACATAAAATTCGGTATTGAGATGCAATCCCATGACTGTGCGTCTCGCACATGGGGTGAGTGATCGATAAAAGACCCACTGATCGCGATTGACTTGGACACGAAAGGCCTCTGCGATTTCTCGCGGTTGAATGATCAGCTCTTCGGCAATGGTCAGTTGCCGCCAAGTATATGCCGGCGTCGACTCGATACCGCGGAGTGACATAACCAAAGGGTTGTACAAATTCTTTGCGTTAGCGTCGCACTGCAAGGAAAGGATGGTTCCATTGCATTCCATCCTACAGTGGTTTGTCGACCGGCGCCATTCCGGCATAGCGACAGGTAACAGCAGCGCTGCAGTTTGGTTTGCGTTTCCAGCACGGACGAGTTTGCCTTCGGTTGTTTTCGGTTCGGAACGAAGTTCAATATCATCCGAAACAGTCCAGGTAGATTTCACAGACCATTCCTCCAAAATTGGAGCGATCAGGGCGTCGGCGAAATACACGACGCCCTCTTCTCTCATCAGCATCACCTGCCGCTGGATTTTGCAAATACCCTCAACTTCACATTCCAGTTCGAGGTAGTCCACATCGTCGTCGGTAAACCAGCAGACTTCTTGCCATGAAACATCTGTCTGAAGTGGTTCGTGATTTCGAAGAATCTCAACATCCCAGTCACCGCTCATGAGTCGTTGGCCATCGTTGCCAATCACATCAAGCCAAATAACATCGGTTGAGAAGTCGACAGCAACGCGGCAGCCACGGTCTCGCCACGAGCGCCGCATCGTTGCGATTGAGCTCTTTTCCCAGTAGTGACTAGGATTGGGCATCGACACCTCCACGGTTACGTCCTTTCGGAGCTTCGATGGCTTCTCACCGATCGCTTTACCGATGCTATCCGGTAGTGCGCAGGCCGTCGCCAAATGCAGCTTTTTGTTTTTTCCCACAAGTTGATTCAGCACCACCCAGAATTCTTCGTCGAGCGAGGTGTCATCACGGTCGAATAGCAATTGCCGCCCTTCTGCATCGCTCAGCGCAAGACTTGCAATCGCAAGTTTTGAAAGAGCTCTGCGCTGAGGCGGATACCATTTCCGAGCTCCCACCGCATCCGCAGACCATCGGCATCGCATCATGCATGCAAGTAGGGCGCGAAGATCCTGCCCGCCGCGCGAGAGAAAACTTTGTGGATTGTCTGCCGATTCCTCGAGTAGCACAGCGATCCGATTGAGAGTCTCACTAACAATGTGGTCTTTACCACCGAGATGTGAAAGTTGCTTTGCCAATGCGAGCGGCACCTCACAAGACCAGACGATCCAGGGAAACAATCCATCGACAGGGCCACTTTCCCAAGCACGATCAACCTGCGTCAAAGCGCATTGCAACACGTCTAGCCAAAGGGCCGGAGATATGTTTCGACCTACCTCGGGCAGTGCATGGATCCAACCAGCGCAGGTTAAGGCGACGTAAGGATCGTAACTTGCTTTGGGCAATTGCTGAGAAATCCATTTTCCGACTTTTGTGGCGTTTGCGGCTTGCAGGGCATTCGCTTCGCGTTCAGTAACATTTGTTGGTTTCGACCTGTCGTTCACTTTGGCACGAGACCGCTTTTTCGGTGCGTCAGCCAGTGCGGGGCCACCAAACAACTCGACCAGGTCATTGAGATATTCCTGGCGGCTACCGTTCTCAACGTCCCAGACACCGGTACCCCACATCAAAGCGCGAAGGTATTCGGAGACGCCGACTTTGGCTGGCTTGATTTTCGCTCGCGGTTCATGAATCGGCAACGAAACCTGCAGAATTGCGACATTTTCCTCGCAAAGTTGCTTGAGCCAAGCACTTGCAGAGACCTCTGCCTCCGATGTCTCGGATTGATTGATTTGCCTGGCGCGATGCTTGGGCTTTACCCAGTCCATAGGTCACTCGTCGACGTTAGCGAATAATGATAAGATTGCTCCTTCGCAATGCGGCAAAGCGTGCGCAACAAGCATTTCGGGATTGAACGTCAATTGTTGTTCCGGAATTCTAAGATGCAAGCGTTCTGAGCATGTTTCTTGAGAACAGTTGGGGAATAAAAAAAATTCAAATTTTGTGTATGGACTTTTGTCTCCCGAGTTCATCCAAAAACAGTTCCTTTGAAATGGTCACCAACCAAGGACTCGAATTCACATGCCTTACAAAAAATGCAGCTTTGCAAGTCGTTTTGAAATATCCATCGCGCTTGCATTGGCAATATCCAGTGCCAGATTGTTGCAGTGTTCGGCAGATGATGAGTGGAAAAGTTCGGCCGATCTACAAAAGCTGGTTGTGGATCGTTTCGACGAACCAAAAGACTGCAAGCTGTTGCATCGCGAAAATCGAATCTGGATCAATCGAGACGAACAGGTAGTAATCTTAGATGGTTATATTGCTCAACGAGAGGTCCCATTAGAACTGTTCGCCTGCCCTGCCGGAACGAAAGAGCACGAAGCCATTGTTGCGGTTTTTGCACGAGCCCAACTGGTTCATGCAGGACTGCTTGCAATCAACGCGAAACCTGGTAACACAGCAACCTTTGAACCGTTTAAACCCGCTCACGGAACGACCGTTCGCGTTTATGCTCTTTGGATGGATGCCAACGGAAAAACACAAGGAACCCTTGCTCAGAACTGGATTCGCAGGTCCGGAACAAAGAAGTCCCTGCACTGGGATTGGGTCTTTGCAGGTAGTAAAATCTACAAGGATGAGGATGGTAAAGAGAACTATCTTGGTGACAGTGGCGAGTTGATTAGTGTCTCCAATTTCACGACTTCCACGATGGACGTCTCCGTTCGAAGTGAACAATCCAATGCCAACCTGATCTTCGAGGCCTTCACTGAACGTATTCCGCCAAGAAACACCCTCGTTCGACTCGTTCTTACCTTGACGGACGAGGCTCCCTTTGGAAGTTCTGACACGGACCAAATCAAGGAAAACAAAGAAGAGCCGAAATTCTTGTCCGCAAAAATACCGGACAGTATCATGCAACTATTGGTCGCAAAACCGTTAGCAGATCCGAAACCAAAAGCAACCCAAGACAATCCGTCCAAAAGCCCCCAAACGAATTCTAAAAAGTAGATCTACTTAGCATGCAACAACAGTGTTTCGGTGATCGCTTGGCCAAAGCCGTTCAAGACAAGCAGAATCCGGTTTGCGTTGGACTCGATCCTAGACTTGAGCAACTTCCAATTGGAATTCGTCTTGAACGCACCGCCTCGCTCGAAAACCAGGCCTATGCCTTTGAAAAGTTCTGCAGCGAAGTAATCGACGCGATTCATGATTTGGTCCCGGTCGTCAAACCGCAAAGTGCGTTTTTCGAAGAATTAGGACCCTACGGCGTTTTGGCGCTCGGACGCGTTTGCCAGTACGCCTCTAGCAAAGGGCTAATCGTCATTATGGATGCCAAACGCAATGACATCGGCTCCACCGCCACCGCGTATGCAAAAGCCTACTTGGGGACCAACGGCCAAAGCGCTTGGGGAACCGATGCTCTCACCGTCAGCCCCTATCTTGGCTCCGACACTTTGCAGCCTTTCGTCGAACAATGCAGGACGGTCGGGGCTGGCATCTTTGTCTTGGTAAAGACCTCCAACCCCGGTAGCGGTTTTTTACAAGATCTCTCCATCGACTCGCGGACAGTTTCGGACCGCGTTGCTGACTTTGTCCAATCGCAATCGCTCATGACGGCAACTTCGCCAAGCGGATATGGTTGTGTTGGTGCGGTGGTAGGAGCGACTTATCCTGAACAGTTGCAGGCTATGCGGCAGCGAATGCCCAACGCTTGGATACTTATCCCTGGCTACGGTGCTCAAGGCGGTTCGGCATCGGATGTGGTCCACGGTATGGACAGCCTAGGACTGGGTGCAATCGTCAACAGTTCTCGCGGCATTATTTTTGCCTATGAAAACGCCAAGTACGCGAGCGCGAGCAATTGGCAATCGGCAGTCGAGAATGCAACGCACGATATGATCGAGGCATTGAGAGATGCGAGAACGTAGTCAAGTCGAGGCTAATACGCTCTTTGATGAGCGACTTGACCTTCTCGGCTTCATCGGAACGGACTTAAGGTCTCCGCCAGTATCTTCTTGACGGTTTGCAGCCCCTCTTTGATGATCGCTTCATCATTAGACGCACAGTAGTTGCCAAGCAGGCATTCCTAAACGTACACAGGTACGTTCGCACCTTCTTTAACACGTTTCGTGAGATCTTTGCGAACTACCTTGCCAGGGAAATGCTGGTTGAGCAAGTCGACCAATATCACTGAAATGGTTTCCAAGGTCTATTCCTTATCCGTCTTTGAATCGTCGGAACTGTCTAACGACAATTTTTCGAAATCGCCGGGCGGCAATATTTGAATTCGATCATCCTCGAAGATGATGATGGCGTATCCCAATAGGATTACCGAACAAATAAAGGAAAGGGATACTGCGTCGTTGTTCTAGGCGCGTGGGCTGGGCTTCGGTTGATTGCCCGATCTATGTTTTGGGGCTTAAGAATTGTGAGGTGGTGCCAACGGCAAAGACCTTTGCAGGAAAGGCGTTGGCGTCAGCCAATGCGATTTAATAGATTGATGAACTGCCGCGATAGCGGCTTACCTGAACGCATCATTGCAACGAAATATCTGAAGGAGACTTTTGGCTATTCGTCCGCGACATTTACGTAGACTTTCAATGCAGAATTGTCCTCGACCAGCAGCCGCATCATTTCTTTGTAGCCTAATAAACCGTTCACTGGACTGGTCAATATCTTATGAATTACGTTGGGAAACATGACTTCGCCAAGAGCCAAATCCTTGATGCCTGATTCAAAGTGCTCGCGGTTGGCGTTGACACTCCCGACGAGCAGTTTGTTCCCCAGTACCCACTCGATGTTGATCTTGTCCGACGGGACTGTCGTCAATTCTTTGCCGCCAGTAATACTGGTCCAAACCAAAACCCCATTGTGCCCCAATGCTTCCATCGCACTAAAAGCAAGGGAGGACGAACCGGTAGCATCGATGATCAAATCAGCTTTGCCAACTTTTTTTGCAAGCTGTTCAAGGCTCGTTTGTGAAGTTGCGACGTAGCTCGCTTCCATACCCTCCACAATCGAACTCTTCAGATGCGGTCCTGCGGCCCGAGCGAGCGTGTACACATCTATTCCCTTAAGGCGTAATATCAGAGTTGAGAGCAATCCGATCTGACCCGCACCGAGAACAAACGCTCGCTTAGGACTCCAGACTTTCATTCGTCGCTGAGCTTCGAACGCTTGATGGATGGCTTTGGCTGCACAACTCATAGGCTCCATCAGCACATGCAAATTCTTGAGTCCTTTTGGAACGCGGACAATATAGTCCTCGTGATCCACAAAGTACTCGGTCAAATAGCCATGCAGCAGATTGATTCCGCGTTCGTAATAAGTCTCTTCGCTCGTCATGTCGTAGGTGCCGATCTTGTCATAGATCGAGCCACCGGGCCGGCGAACGGTTGCGGTGACGTAGTCGCCAACTTTGATATTGCGAACGTTTGCACCGACGGCTTTCACGACGCCAAACGACTCATGCCCCAGGACGAGGAAGTCATCGCCAGGAGGTGGATTTCCATATAATGCGTCATTGATTTCACGGTCCGTCGCATCGACACCCACCTTGAGAACCTTGACCAAAATCCCCTTGCCATCCGGGATCTTGTCAATCGATGGCATGGGAATTTCTCGTTCGTGAACACTATTGGGGATACCTGGCCGAACGGCTATTGCTTTCATAACGATCTACTATTGCGATTTTGGAGGACGGGGAGCAGTCAAAAGCGAGGAATTGTACTCCTCGTGGGGCGTTTATCACAGGCAATATTGCCGCAAGGTTTTTTCGCATCAACCTAGCACGGGCAGGGGCGCCGAAATAGTCGGGCGGTTTGCGATCTGCGTCGCAAGCGAGCGTACCAATCCACGGCAAACATCTTCGAACGGCTTGGCGATATGTGGATCCAAAAGCACGTCAGCCAACCGACCCTCGTCCGATTCGCTGCGGATCGCAATCTGAATCGGCACTTCTCCTAGGAAAGGAACTCCGAGCTGCTCGGCCTTGTTTCTAGCTCCCCCTTTGCCAAAAATTTCAAAGGTCTTTCCCGACTCCGGGTCCGTAAAGCCACTCATATTTTCAACCACGCCGAGCACGGGTACTTTTGTTTTTTCAAACATGGATATCGCTTTTCCTGCATCTAGCAATGCGACCTCCTGAGGTGTACACACGATGACAACGCCTGATAGTGGTAGCAACTGCGACAAAGTCAACGCAACGTCACCCGTTCCAGGCGGCATGTCGATAATAAGATAATCGAGTTCGCCCCAAGCTGTGTCTCGCAAAAACTGAGTGATCGATCCGTGTAGCATTGGCCCTCGCCAAACCACCGCTTGGTCTTTACCAACCAAGAAACCCATCGACATGACAGGCATCTCCCCAGATCGGATCGGCTGAATTTTTCCATCGACAATCTCCGGCCGACCATCTAAGCCCAACAAGTGAGGAATGCTCGGACCGTACACATCTGCGTCCATCAAGCCGACTTTGGCTCCCATTCGGCCCAGTACAATTGCAATCGAAGCTGCCAAAGTACTTTTGCCAACGCCGCCCTTTCCAGCCGCAACCGCGATAACGCTTTTCGCCTTAAGGCCAATTTGGCCGATCGTTGGTGCTGGGCGATAAGTAATGTCGAGGTGAACAATCACGCCTTTGATCCCTCGGACACACGCAAGCAAATGATCTCGCAGGGCATCTCCCGTCTCCTGTGCGATAGGCTGCATCATGGAGGTCAGGCTCAATCGGCAACTAACAACACCGTCGGCTACTTTCCAATCCCCCACTTGGCCTGTCTCGGAGATAGCCCGCCCGCTTTCAGGCTCTTTAAAGGATTCGATGGCGATTTGGAGCTGTTGATGGATATCTGCGTCGGACATGTGGGACGATGGTGTGATCGAGTGATAGAAATGATACGGGGCAAACAATAGTCTAGCTGAGAATGTGTAATCTGCGAAGCAGCGTCGAGCTGCCAAACTCGTTCTGTCGCTGCACATTTGCGGCTTCGCCAGTCAGGAAATGCGTCGCAATGCGGTTTCGAGTTCAATCGGAGAGGCGTCTATTTCATCCGCTAGCTGCCTCAAAAAGACGAGTAAAAACGCACTTCTACGCTTCGCCTCCTCGCGGCCAGACTGAGTCTGCATGGTTTTTTGCAGCCCTAATAATTTGGCAAAAAAATGGTCGATAGACTGCTCCGTGTCGGCAGGCAGGCGATTTGTTGGAAAGGGCTCACTCGGATGATAAAGCCGTTGTCCCATCGCTCCGCCGGTCATTAAGCAACGGGCCAAGCCAATCGCACCAACCGCCTCTAGCCTGTCTGAATCTTGGACTACCTTGGCTTCTATACTTTCGCAATCAACGTTGGCTGAAAAGCTATGCGATAAAATGCAATGCGAAATAGGACTAATCCAGTTTGAGGGGTAATGGATCTCAATCAGAAATCGCTCTGCACTTTGAGCTGCCAATGCCGAAGCCATCCGCCGCTGAGGCGAGTTCTTTGGCACAAAGACACAGTCATGCAACCAAGCTGCCGGCATATAGACATTCGCATTCGCTTGCTCCGCATGTCCGATTCTTTTCGCATTGCCGACAACCCGGCGGACATGATCGATTCCGTGCCCTGCGTCCGCCGACTGCATCTGCTCCTCTACCCAAGAAATAATGCGATGTTGCCATTCATCGCACCAAGTTGCCAAGATGAATTCACAGGATTGTGACATAAGCTGCGCTGGGGTCAGGTTCGGGATTCGGGATTCAGTAATAGTTTCTTTTCAATTGCCTTTTGCTGGCGAACCGCTTCGCTTGATTGTTCAATTCGCTTGGCACCTCGCCGTATCAAGTCTGAGGCGCTGTCGGGATGATTCAATCCAAATCGATCGGACAATTCTCGAAACGTTGCAGAAGTATAACGACAACACAGATAGGCTGCTATATCGCGAACGGCAGCACCACTGCGAAATCCGACGTATTCATCTGCACTTACCTCGTACTGCGACGCTGTCGCTTCAAAAACCGAATCCACTGAAACCGGGTTGGCACGTCGGACTCGGCGTCGGTGTAACACCGGGTCATCACCTTCAGCAATCGATAAGACTCGTTTGAGAAAGTCCTCGCCGCCATAGACCCAATCACGAAGACGATCGATTCTCGGATCGACCGAATCGATCAATCCGTCTTTCACAAACCGACGGTAAGCAGACGTCGGATCGTTGCCGCCACTGCTTCCTGACCAATACCGATGGTGTTCTTCATGGACTACCCAATCTAATCGCTGACTTTTACGGGCTTAGCCGCCGAAACTGCTGTAGGGATAAACCTCCGGTGTATCGCTCAGTGGCTTGCTGCCATTACAGGGGTTCAAGTGAATATATCGGCTCAGGTTCCAATAGTATCCCTCGTCTTCAACCGGAAAGGCTTTTTAGCGTTCTTGAAACAAGTGACCAGTCCGTCGATTACGTTTGGCGTACCAGGCACGCATACCCCGAAAACCAATGCTGCATACCACGGCACAAATTTGGCTCGGGCGTTTTGATCAGCGCATGAACGTCATTTGGCATCCAGCAAAAAGCCAACACGATCTAGACTCCGGGAAACTTCGTCGATCAAGCCTTGCGAAAATCTCGCGTAATGTCCATCATCGTGAAACAACGTCCGACGACCATCTCCACGAGTCACCAAATGATAGATCGCACTGGAATACTGAAGTCGAGGAGGACGCAGCATACCCTAAGCCCTATTCTCAAGTGACGTTTCATGCCAACAAACGCCAGCCTACCGTGCAACAGATGACACACAATCCCGAATCCCAAGTCTGACCCCAACGACGTGACCCCTTCCCTCCTTCCCAAATTTTCAAACGTAGCGTAAAAACTGCATACCCAGGTTAATGATACGGTGAAATGGTTCTACAACGGAGGGGCATTTGTGATTCCTGATTTCAGCCGACGACGTGAACGACTTTTCAGAGAACTCAAGGATCGCAAGTTACCTAATTTGCTCGTTACTTGCCCACACAACGTTACGTATCTGACAGGCTTTACTGGCGAAGACGGCTATCTCTTCGCTAACAAAGACAAGGTTACTATCCTTAGCGATGCTAGGTACGAGGAACAACTACTGCAAGAGTGCCCGCTCGATCCGGTGTTCATACGCGATGCAACCATTACGATGATCGATGCCACTGCCAAGTGGTTAGCGACCCAAAAACTACAAAACGTCTGCGTCGAATCGCAAACGATTACCCTGGCGCAATGGGAGAAACTGAGAGGTCAAATTGAAAACATACGATTGGAATCCTGCGGCGGTGTTATCGAACGCTTGCGTGAACGCAAAGATGCGTCTGAGATCGAAGCAATAGAAAGGGCCGTATCGATCGCCGAACGATCGTTCGTATCCGTCCGAGCCATGTTGACAGGCGACATGAGCGAGAAGACCGTGGCCGACCAACTTGAGTATTCCATTCGCAAACTTGGCGGAACCGGAAGTGCATTCAAATCCATCGTGGGTGTCGGCTCAAGAGCAGCACTTCCACATGGTCGTCCGTCGGCTAAACGAATGGATGACGACGCATTTGTGTTAATCGATTGGGGCGCAAAAGAAGACCTGTACTTGAGCGATATGACGCGAGTAATTATCACTGGCAAACCAACTTCCAAATTGCAAAAAGTCTACCAGACCGTCTTGTCCGCACAGGAAGCTGCGATACGGGCAATTCGTCCGGGAATCTTGATGAGCGAGGTGGACGCTATCGCTCGTGGGATTATCGAAAAAGCAGGATTCGGAAAGCGCTTTACCCATTCATTGGGGCATTCGTTCGGTCTCCAAATCCATGAATCGGTCCGGTTGGCCAAGGGTCAGGAACGGCCACTGGAAGCGGATATGGTTGTGACCGTTGAGCCGGGTATCTACATTCCCGGTATATTGGGGGTTCGAATCGAGGACGATGTTTTGGTTACCAAGTCGGGAAATCGTGTTTTAACGTCACTGCCCAAACAGTGGGATGAGATTCAGCGTTAGGGTGAACAATTATCATGATGATCGTTCGCGAAGTAGCGTTGGAAGACTTGGATGCCCTTTGGGATTTGATTGAACAAGCCAATGCCGGCATGACGTCCCTCAATATCGATAAGGAGCAATTAGCCGATCGGGTCGAGCGATCTCACTTTGCCTTTCGGAGATTGACCGAACGCGCCGGAGGAGCTCCGTATGTATTTGTGATGCAAGATCTAGAAAACGGTTCTCTGGCTGGCACCTCCTGTATTTTCTCGAAGACAGGGGGCTTCGAACCGTTTTACGCTTACCGCATAGTCAAGGAAACGAACTATTGCGATCTCTTAAAACAAACGCATGAGATCCGTACGTTGCAATTGGTTAAGACTCACAATGGGCCGACTGAGATTGGTAGTTTGTTTCTGCTGCCAGAGTACCGAGGCCGTGGCTGTGGCAAGTTACTGAGTATGTCCCGATTCGCGTACATTGCCGCACATCCGAAGCGATTCGCATCGCAGACTATTGCAGAGATGCGAGGATTCCTCAAACCGAATGGGGTGAGTCCATTCTGGGAGGCGATCGGATCACATTTTTTCAAAATCGATTTCCCGAGGGCCGACTCATTGTCCATGATCGATAAGCAGTTTATTGAGGACCTCATGCCGAAATACCCTATCTATTTGGAGCTTCTGCCAGAGGAGGCTGTTGCCGTGATCGGGCAGGTTCATGATCAAACCAAACCGGCGCTCGCGATGCTTGAATCACAGGGCTTTGTCCGAACGGATCAGATCGACATTTTCGATGGCGGACCTGTCGTAAAATGTGAAACGCAAAGTATTGTAGCTGTTCAAGTTTCGAGAGAGTATCTCGTTTCGAAAGAAAGCAGCATTGGTACATGGCGTGATTATCCCCAGGGACTATTTTGTGCGAAGGCTATCGTAACAACATCACGTTCGCCGTTTGTCGCAGTGCAATGCGATATTGTCATGATCGACAATCGCGTTTGGATGGAGCATTTCGCTATGAAAGCCCTCAGGGTTCAAAGCGACGATACGGTCTGGGTCATGAAACAATAGTGATCCACGACTCAGCGCACTCGATGGAACAAGACTATCGAGGTGCCAAGATCCAAGCGGCCGCCACAGCAAAGAGGGTGCATCCAAAGCAAATGATTTCCCACAAGCTACTAATTGCTTCGACTGGAAAAAATGCCGGTGTCATCGAATCTGACCTTAGGTTGGTTAAGTCATCCGAAAAAGGAGCTACCTAAGAAACTTAGGACACGCATTGAGACAGTCAAATTTTGGTGTGAGATTAGTTTAATATTTATTGCAAAAGAAAAGAGTTTTTAGGCTTTCCCCCGTACTTTTTCGGAAATGTGTACGAATGGTTCTGTTTAGTTAGGTCTGTTCAATAATCAGGTGGATGGGAAAGCCGCTTGAATACAGTCCAAGTAGGCTTTCACTGCTCGGTTGTATCCCAATTCCAGTGCGTCTCCGATAAATGCGTGGCCAATAGAAACCTCCGCAACTCCAGGTACCGCTTTTAAGAAGGGCGTTAGGTTTTCCCGATTCAAATCGTGACCCGCGTTGATAACCAGCCCTACGTCCATTGCCGCTTTGGAAGATGCGATAAATGTCGAAAGTGTTGCAGCACGTGTGGAAGTGTGGAACGAGCTTGCCCACGATTCTGTGTATAGCTCAATCCGCTCAGCTCCGAGCTCTTTCGCAAGTGACATCTGCTCGGCAATCGGATCCATAAACAAACTCACCCGAACGCCCATGAGTCTACATTCGTGAATTAACGGTGCCAGCTTGGCAGCGTCTGCAGCTAGATTCCAGCCGTGGTCCGATGTACTCTGCGATTCACTATCAGGAACGAAGGTTGCTTGTGCGGGGCGAACAGCACGAATAAATTCCATCAAATTATGGAACGGATTTCCTTCTATATTGTACTCCGCGCTTGGCCAATCCTTGAGAAGTGTTGCGATATCAAATACATCTTTCCGGCGAATGTGTCGCTCGTCTGGCCTCGGGTGTACCGTGATGCCTGCAGCCCCTGCGTTCAAGCATAACTTGGCTGCTCGAACGACACTCGGCTCACCTATATGCCTGGAGTTTCGCAATAATGCGACCTTGTTAACGTTGACCGACAAGAGAGTCCGTTTAGGATGAGTCACCATTTTAGTCGCTTTTTTTGGGAGTGGCCAATTTTGGCAATTGAATACTGCTTAGGAGCAAGTTGTTTTGGCTTGCTTGGGCTTTGCCGAGTCGGATACATGCAAGAAGCCACTGATGGAGGGATTGTGCATCGCATACGACGCCCTCAAAGGACATTTCGGTGCACCATAGTAGATCCGGTTTACCTTGCAATGACCAATGCCACAATAGTCGAATCTGGTTATTCGATCGCCGATGGATTGCTTCAACAACAGCATCGCGATGACGATCCTCGCTTACTCGCTGCATCAATCCGCCACAGTCGACCATGAGCACTCCAGGCCGGTATATCATTTCCAACAACGCCTGATCGCTAGAATCTCTCCACCCTGCGATGTGCCACGCAATTGCTCTCTTGCCATCCATCCTGTTCTTCTCTGCGCTTACGAGTTGCTCGGCTGACCGTCTTATGAGAGCACGATGCATTGGCCTTAAATCAAGCAGACCCCAGTCTTGCACCAGTTGGAGAGCCAGCGTTTGTTTCATGACGTACGAGGCAAGGTAGATACAAGGACTGTTGTGCCTTCCGCAACCTCGAGGGTTACGGACGGACAGGCAAAAGGAACGAGCGCCGTCTGGCCTCGCTCAAGAGAAAATTCATGTGAGCTGGTCTTCAGGATAGCGTTCCCTCTCGGAACTGTGATGATCGCAAGTTGCCGGTCAACGAGGCGGGTTGATCCAGGGCAGGCAAACTCCTGAAGCGTAAATTTGTCGCATTCCACTAATATTCGGGCATTAGCCAAAGCGATTTCGTGCCGCGGCACAAACTCGACCGGCCCACGTTCGAAATCGATCACTTCCAACGCCTGTTCGATATGCAGCTGCCGTGGCAGGCCGTCTTTGTCCACTCGATCCCAATCGAAAAGCCTAAACGTGCAGTCGCTTGCTTGCTGTATTTCAGCGACCAAAAGCCCTGCGCCGAGAGCATGGACTGTTCCGGCGGGAATAAAGATACAATCGCCGGCTTTCGGCGAAAGCACGTGCAGGCAGTCCTCGGTTTCACTCTTTTCGATTGCAGCGAGCAATGACTGGCGATCTACTCCAGATTTCAGGCCGGCATAAAGTTTGGCGTCTGGTTCGGCGTCTATCACGTACCAAGCTTCGGTTTTTCCGCTATCTGGCTGCGGCATTTTTGCACCGTAGACGTCATCGGGATGGACTTGGACGCTGAGTACTCTTTGGCAGTCAAGGTACTTCAGAAGGAGGGGAAAGCGTTCGTTAGGAGTGTCACGACCGATAACTTCGTTAGGAAAAGACTCAATTAATTGTCGCAGTGTCCAGCCGGAAAAGGCCCCTTCCCCAACGATGGACTCCCCCTCCCGATGATCGACAATTTCCCAACTTTCCGCCCAAATGCCACTTCCAGGCGGCTTTTTTCCAAGTTGAGAGGCCAGGCGATCGCCCCCCCAGATGTAAGATCGAAAAATTGGCTCAAAACGAATCGGCTGATCTGGTAAAAACATGGATTGCTAAATGGACGGGGAAGAACAAACTGGGTGGACACGAATCGGTGCGACCACGAATTCATTTTACTCGCCCCTCGCAAACTACACACTACGGCACGAAAATTCATGCCGAACCCTGATACCGGAGACTTGATTGATGGCGAAAAGCGTTCTTGCACTTAAAAAAGCCGACGATCTCTTTGAGAAAAGCTCCATGAGCTTTGGAGACCATCTCGAAGAACTTCGCCGCGCGCTTTTTAAGTCGTCCATCTGGCTGGCAGTCGGATTGGTCATCGGATTGCCTTTGGCGACCACCGTCGTCAACTATATGCAAGTTCCGCTTCGGAAATCGCTTAACAAATACTACGACAAAAAGACCAAGGCCGAGATGAAGCTATCTGCCGGGGCGGACGTGTCGGAGGAACTTTCGAAATGGTTGGTTGATGAAAAAAAGGTCAGCGAGGTTGTTTTTCGAGACATACGACGCTTGAAGGCCGCACTTGATGGCTCGCTGTCGACATCGGATCGCACAAACCCAGATAGTCTTGGGCTTCCCGACGTTAACGATCTGGTTGCGTTTCGCGAATTCGTAGGCATCAACGCGAGCACGGAATCGCTTGGGCTACAAGAACCCTTTTTGATTTGGTTCAAAGCGGGCTTAGTCGTTGCATTCCTCGTTGCAAGCCCAGGTATATTTTTTCATGTTTGGCAGTTTATCTCCGCCGGGTTGTACCCGCACGAACGCCGTTATGTTTACTTCTTTCTACCAACGAGTCTGCTGTTGTTTTGGTCCGGAGCCGCCCTTGCGTTCTTTGTGATTTTTAACATGGTTATTGATTTTCTACTCGAATTCAATGCAAGCATGGGGATCGGAGCCTCGCCTCGACTTACGGACTACATGTCCTTTGCTCTGATGTTGCCTTTGGGATTCGGCATCTCGTTTCAGCTGCCATTGGTAATGCTCGTCCTCGAACGACTCGGCATCCTTTCGGTAAAGCTCTATGTATCCCAATGGAGAATGTCAATTCTCATCATTGCTTTCCTATCTATGATCTTGACGCCTAACGACGTTGGAAGCATGTTGGGTATGGCTATCCCACTCATCGGTCTTTACTTCGTCGGTATCGCCATGTGCAAATACTTGCCGAGAAGTGATATGCTACGAGGGCAAGCCCGCGATCCAAGTTAACGGTGTGAATAGTCTTCGCGTCAGCCAAAACTTATGAAATTCAACGAAGCACACGCGAGTATTGTTCCTCTCCCTCACCCTTGATAAAGGGAGAGGGGGCCGGGGGGTGAGGGATTGGCACTACTTTCCCCTGACGATTATGGAATAAACGGCAAATGAATAAGCCAGGTTAACAATTTGAAAGTCCCGATCAATGACAACCTCTTTTTCGCGTCGACACTTCGCGCAATCGTTGGCCGCAATTTCCGTTTGTACCTTGACCCAAACCCAACCAATGCTTTTGGGGCAGGACAAGCCGCGTGATGCAGCCACAAAACCCAAGATGCGTACCGCAGTAGGTGGCAACGTAGCAGCCACAGTTCATCCGATTGCGTCCCACGCTGCGCTGAGCATGTACAAGAACGGTGGCAACGCAGTCGATGCCGCTATCGCAGCGGCTCTATGCCTTGGTGTTGTCGATGGCCACAATTCCGGTATCGGCGGTGGCTGCCTTATGCTGATCCGGACCCAACAAGGAGCGATACACGCGATAGACGGCCGCGAAGCAGCTCCCGCAGCAGCTTCCGAGACGATGTATGTTCGCAATGGAAAACCGGCAGCCGAGTTGAGCCAAATCGGTTCGCTGGCATGCGCTGTTCCTAGTCAAATTGCCGCGTTGAAAATGGCACATGACAAACTGGGAACTTTGAAATGGTCCGCGCTATTCGAACCTGCAATCGAAGCCGCTGAGAGCGGATACACTATCGGACTGGCAACCCACAATGCGATCTCTTCAGAACGCGAAAATCTAACCAAGTACGAAGCGAGCCGAGACGTCTTACTCAATCCCGATGGCAGTGTACCCAAGGTTGGAGCGGTTCTTCGCCAAAGAGATCTCGCACATACCCTAAGTAAAATCGCTAAGAATGGCCCAGAGTGGTTCTACACAGGCGAATTCGCTAAAGCTTGTGTTGCCTATCTAGAAAAGCAATCAGGGATGCTGACTCGGGCTGACTTTGCAAACTACAAAGCTATCGAGCGACCCTGCATTAAGTCAAACTACCGAAACTATCAAGTAATTGGCTTTCCGACTCCAAGCTCGGGTGGCATTCACATCGCACAGATGCTGAACATGCTCGACAAGTTCGACGTGGCAAAAATTTACTCGCATTCCAAAGGAGATTTTTTCCATCTACTGGCAGAGTGCATGAAGCGTGCATTCGCAGATCGTGCCCATTGGCTTGGCGACAGCGATTTCGTGAAAGTACCCACCTTCCTTGTGGATCCACACTATGCTGCATCGCTCGCGTCCCAAATACAATTGGACAAAGCATCGACGGCTATCGTTCACGGAAACATCAGTAGCGACGATGAAAAAAAGCACACAACACATCTGACGACCGCAGACTCGTTAGGCAACTGGGTTGCACTCACCTCGACGGTGAATACGACTTGGGGATGCAAGGTTATGATACCGGGCACCGGTGTCATGCTCAACAATGAAATGGACGATTTCAGTATCGCTCCAGGTGTTCCGAATGCGTTCGGATTGGTCGGGTCTGAAGCAAATGCCATCGCACCCAACAAGCGACCTCTATCCAGTATGAGCCCTGCAATCGTACTCGCCAAGGATGGAACGCCTTTTTTGACATGCGGAGCCGCGGGCGGTCCCAAGATCATCAACGCGACATTACAGAACCTAGTGCGATGCATCGACCTGAACGAATCTATCGATCAAGCAATTGCATCTGCGAGAATCCATCAGCAATGGCGTCCAGACGTGGTATACCATGAGCCAAACCTAGGAGGCCTACGCCAGGGTTTATCGATAGATCGGGACTCTGAAAGTGAAGAGACAAAACACTTGAAAAAGCTAGGACATCCTCTTAAGGTGGCTAGTTCCCTCGCGATCGCTCAAGGTATCCAAAGTACAGAACGAGGTTTACTTGCTGCCTCAGACCCAAGAACGGATGGCGAAGCCGTTGCGTACCCTTAGTTGCATTTTACTGAACCGCAGGCCAGCCCAAGGGCACTTGCAATGTGCTTTCGTGAACCGGTGGGCGCTAGCCCCGGGCTTTAATTGCGAACCAATATCACTCGTAAAGCAGCCCGAGGCTCGCACCCGCAGTTCAATCTAATAGACCCATCCATTCGGAGTTTAGCGTACGCACATGGCCGTCGTTTATTTCAAACGTCACAAAATGCAAATCGACCTTTTGAAGTTCGATCGGTTGCACGCGCCACGCGAGAGTTTTTTTTGTTTTATACCTTGGTCTGACAAGGTATTGGGGCAACATGCGTTGGCGAAATGGGATAGCTTTCGGCTGGAAATCGATGCGAATGTTTTCCCGTGCCTTGGAGATCGTGATGGTTGCCGGCAACTCATGCGAGATATTTCGTTGCGAGCCAATTTCGTCCCTGAGGCGACTTGGCTTGCCATGGTCTATCCAGAAGGGAAGCCGGACGTTCCCGTCGGAACGATCCAGGGCCTAAGGCTCAATGCCATCGAAGGTGCGATTCAGAATGTTGGCGTCGTTCCACAATTTCGCGGGATGGGCTTGGGAAGCGAACTTATTCAACGGGCTCTTCAAGGCTTTCGGGAAATCGGATGCACCAAAGTTAACTTAGAAGTCACAATACACAACACGGGAGCGATACGTCTTTACGAGTCGATCGGCTTCCGGTATGTCAAAACGGTTTTTAAAGTCGGAAACGTTTCCGTGAACTCCTAAGCAAGATTGTACGAGTCGCGTGAGATTGTTTAACCGATCAGAGCGATTAGCGCAGATCGCTGACTACAAGCAAACCGAAGTCAATCCAAGTCCGATTAGCCGCTGGGATAGCCGCTGGGATAGCCGCTGAGATAGCCGCTGAGATAGCCGCTGAGATAGCCGCTGAGATAGCCGCTGAGATAGTCGCTGAGATAGTCGCTGAGATAGTCGCTGAGTTAGTCGCGGAGTTAGTCGCGGAGTTAGTCGCGGAGTTAGCCTCTGAGATAGGCAATTGTCCAAGGTGTGCCAGCCGCTGCGCGGGTTAAACGGGGAGAGATCGCGGGTTAAACGATCTACTCAAACCTCAGCAACGCATACTTCTTCTTACCTTGCCTTAATACGATAACGGACTCGCTCGCCAAGTCAGTCGGACTTAATACGCGACCGATTCCCTCCGCCTTACGGTTGTTGATATATACGGAGCCTCCCTCGATCGCCCGGCGAGCTTCACTCTTACTAGAAACAAGCGATACAGCGCACAAAGCATCAATGAGCGTTAACACTTCATCCAATCGGGCTCGCGGCATAGTACAACTCGGAACATCACCGAATATTTCGTTCAGATCCTTGTCGCTCAGCGAATCAATTTCAGCACCGAACAAGATTTGAGAAGCGCGAAGAGCTGTCTCTAATCCAGTCTCCCCATGTACTAAACCCGTTAATGATTCTGCCAGTCGACGCTGGGCTGCACCCGGCTTTTCCGCCATCGACGCTTCGATCTCGAGATACTCCTCGTGAGTCACATCCGACAAAAATCGGAGAACCATCAGTACGTCGGCATCCGATACGTTAATAAAATATTGATAGAACTCGTAGGGAGCTGTCTTGTCGGCCGATAGCCAAACAGCTCCCTTTTCCGTCTTACCCATCTTTCGTCCATCGAATGTTGTTAACAATGGACAAGTCAATCCGTATAGCTGTCGGCTCAGCATTCTACGTCCAAGATCGATACCGGCGGTGATATTCCCCCATTGATCACTGCCTCCGATTTGAAGGCTGCAGTTCCAATGTTGTGCAAGGTAGGCAAAGTCGTACGCTTGTAACAGCATATAACTGAACTCGGTAAAGCTCAGGCCGCTATCCTGTCGCTCCAGTCGGCTTTTGACAGAGTCCTTTCCAAGCATTACGTTGACTGGGAAATTCTTGCCTACATCTCTTAAAAAATCGAGAAAAGAAAAAGAGTGCATCCAATCGTAGTTATTGACGAGGACTGCCGCGTTGGGGCCATCGAAATCGAGAAACCTGCGCATCTGCGTTTCGATGCATGCGACGTTGTGTTGCAAAACTTCTTTCGATAGAAGAACGCGTTCGTCCGACTTGCCGCTCGGATCGCCAACCATGCCTGTTGCACCACCCACGAGAGCAATCGGTTTGTGTCCTGCTTGTTGAAATCGCCTTAGCAGCATTAAAGGTAACAGTGAGCCAACGTGCAGTGAGTCCGATGTGGGATCGAAACCTGCATAAAGGACCGTAGAGCTTTCCAGTTCCTTGGCGACTGCCACTAGGTCCGTGCACTGGTGAGTCAATGCTCGCCATTGTAGTTCCAGGATAATATTCTTTGAAACAGCCATCGGTTGACTTCCTAGTCGAATCCAAAAGAACGGATGTAGGTTGAAACCGAACGCCCGTTGCACCTGCGAAATACTGGAGATATTACAAGAAATCATCCAAAATGGAAACCGGCCTAGCGTGATGTGGCCCAATATGGTTTTCAGGCGGTCCGTAGGATTCGCACCGAGACTTACATTCTTTTTACAATTAGCCGATAGGATTCAGACCATTCCTTCTGCATACTCTGTTGAAATGGATTTCGTCGCATTTACAAGCCGCACACTAACGAAACTACATCCTTTTATCGACATCGCGATTGTCGATGCCTGGCGCGATGTAATTATTTCGTGGTAGTTCATGGGATTTTTCGTGGTTACAATGGGTTTTCGAAAAGATTTTTTCGACGTGTGTAGGTTCTACTGCTATCACTTGATGATTCTAGATTTTTGGGAGTATTCAGAACTTGCTCAACAGGAAAATCCTCAATCGTGCTAGATTGCTTTTGCTTGTGTTGATTTGCGAAAACGCCACTCTTGTAGCGAGCGAGATTTCACTTGAAGCGTTGGGTACCGATAGTGTCATCAGTATCGCCCAGCTGTTTTTAAAGGAACATTGCTTTCGTTGTCATGGCCCTGATGAGTCCAAAGGCGATTTACGGCTCGATCAACTGGATGCCGACCTCACTCAGCCAACGACCTTCGACCGGTGGCGGGAAATCGTATCGCGTGTTCAATCTGGTGAGATGCCTCCTATTAAGGAACCGCGACCCCAAACCGAGCAGGTCGCGGATATGGTGAAACGGTTATCCATTCTGCTCGATGAGGCTTCTGCGACGCTGAGAACCGAAGGACGCGTGGTTTTGAGACGACTCAATCGCGTCGAGTATGAAAACAGCGTTCGCGATCTCTTCGATGTCAATGTATCGGTGAAGGAGATGTTACCTGAGGATGCGGTTTCGCATGGCTTTGACAACGTAGGCGCGTCGCTCAATATCTCGCCGGTACTGATGGAGCGATACCTCGAAGCAGCCGACGTTGTGATCAACGAGGCTATCGCGCCGGTTCACAATCTAATTAGCAAGACAGAGCGTTTCGATCTCTATGATTCGCTCCCCAAGTGGTTCTTGGCTGGAGCCTGGAAGCGCGATGACGGAGTAATCCTATTCCGTAGCAGCGGGGATTCGGCGTCAGACCTTCGTCAGTTCAAGGCTCCGGCGCCAGGACGCTACCGATTTCGGATCGCAGCCTCGGCTCACAACTCAGACACTCCGTTAGCGTTCGCTGCGTTGCTCGGCAATTTTGTTGTGAGCGGAAACTTTTCACGGCACCTGGGTTACTTCGATGCACCGCCCGGTGAGCCTGCCATCATCGAATTCGAAGAACGACTGGGCGCGAAGAACGACACGATCAAAATCGTGCCTGTGGCCTTGCCGTTCGTCTATCTGAAGCAGGATACGATGCAGGATTACCCAGGACCAGGGCTACACATTCATTGGATAGAAGTCGAGGGCCCACTTCCTGAAGCGTGGCCAACCGAGAGTTATCGCCGCGTGTTCGGGGATGTTGATCCGAAATTGGGCACGCACGCGGAGGCGGTAAAATTATTGCGTGCGATGCTTCCAAAAGCCTTTCGACGCCCTACGACGGAGGCCGAAGTGATACCGTTTTCGTCTGTTGTCTCCAAATCGCTAGATAACGGACAATCGTTTGAGGCTGCATTACGATCGGGCTATAAGGCGGTACTTGCATCGCCGAAATTCCTTTACCTCCGTGAGCCAACCGGAAGACTTGATGACCATGCGCTTGCGTCGCGACTATCGTATTTCCTTTGGAGTACGGTGCCTGATGAGACCCTCTATAATTTGGCGCATCACAAATCGTTGCACCAACCTGAAGTGCTGCATGCTCAGGTCGAACGAATGCTTTTGCATCCGAGAGCGAGTGCCTTCACGGAAAATTTCACTGGCCAATGGCTAAGTCAGCGTGAAATTTCTGCAACCACTCCGGACAAGACGCTCTACCCAGAGTTTGAGGAGCTGTTGCAGTGGTCGTCGGTACGCGAGACGCAACTTTTCTTCAACGAATTGCTAAAGGAAAATCTAAGCCTGCGAAACATCGTCGATTCCGAGTTTGCGATTCTCAATGGGCGGCTTGCGAAGCACTACGGAATTCCGGATATACATGGCGTTGCGTTTCGCAAAGTGATGCTCAAGCCCGAGCATCATCGAGGCGGTGTGCTTACTCACGCGAGCATCCTCAAAGTCACAGCCAACGGCACGTCAACTTCGCCGGTCATTCGCGGCGTGTGGGTCCTCGACCGCATCTTAGGCAGACCGGTCCCTCCGCCGCCACCCAACGTACCCGCAGTTGAGCCGGACATTCGGGGCGCGACGACTATCCGCGAGCAACTGGCGAAACACCGAGCGACGGAAAACTGCGCAGGCTGCCATACGCGTATCGACCCGCTTGGATTCGCGTTGGAAAACTATGACGCTATCGGTGGTTGGCGGCAGCGCTACCGTGTCGTTGCTGAGCGAAAGGAATGGGTCAATAACCGAATCGGACCGCTTGCAAAATACCTCGCCGCCTATCAATATGGCGAAGGACGATCGATTGAAGCTGGTGATACGATGGCCGACGGTCAGAGGTTTTCGGACGTTGCCGAGCTTAAAAAAATATTGCTCGACCATCCCGAGCAGATCGCTCGATGTGTTACCGAAAAACTCGTGACCTACGCAACCGGTCACCCTGTCGGTTTCCGCGATCACCAAGTAGTGAACAAGATTCTTGAGGAGGCCAAGGCTTCTGATTACGGACTGCGAGCAATCGTACAAGCGATTGTCGCTAGCGAGCTCTTTCAAAAGAAGTGAATGAAACATGACCAGTCGACATCGATTTTCTCGCCGAACTTTATTGCGTCGCGCTGGCGTCACGATGACATTGCCATTATTGGAGGTGATGGGGCCTTCGCAAACTCAAGCCTCCGCTTTGAACGAGCCACCTCGACGGATGATTTGCATCAACACGACGCTCGGTTTGCACACGCCGAACTTGTTTCCAGAGTCGGCCGGGCGCGATTACGAACTGACACCCTATCTCGAACCGATTCGGGAATTCCGTGACGACCTGACTGTATTCTCAGGACTCTCGCACCCCGAGGTCGACGGCGGACATCCAGCCGAATTGTGTTACCTCACCTCTGCTCCGCATCCTCGTGCGGACAATTTCAAGAATACCATTTCGCTCGACCAATACGCCATCGAGCAGCTTGTGCCGGACACGCGGATTGGATCGTTAGTGCTCGCTTCCTCGTCAAGCCGTGGGCTCTCTTTTACTCGAAGCGGCGTGCCGATTCCTGCCGAAGAGCGTCCATCGCGAGTCTTCAAGAGTATGTTCGTCGACGGTACACCCAAGGAGATCGACGCACAGGTGCAGCGGCTCAAACAGGGGCAGAGCATTATGGACACCATCTTGGAAGAGGCCAAGGATTTTCAGCGTGGCCTCGGTGTTCAGGATCTGCAGAAGCTTGATGAGTACTTTAGCTCGGTCCGCGAAGTCGAGCAGCGAATGATCAAGGCACAGGACTGGTCTCGCCGGGCGAAGCCGACGGTCGCTGCCAAGTCGCCGGTCGACATTGCCAGTTCGGTTGAGGTTCCGTCGCGGGTGCGGTTGATGATTGACCTGATGCACCTCGCGTTGCAAACGGACTCGACTCGCTTTATTACTTTTGCATTGAATGGACTAAATGCAGTGCCAGTGATTGCAGGGGTCACGCAGGATTGGCACAACCTCTCGCACCACGGACAGGATCCAGCGAAGCTAGCTGAACTACGCGTTATCGAGATCCAGCAGATGCAGCTATTTGGAGAATTGCTCACGAAGCTCAAGGGTACTCGCGAGGAGGGAACCACGTTGCTAGACCGAACAATTGTGCTTTTCGGCAGCAACCTAGGCAACGCCAGCAGTCACGATAACCAGAACCTTCCGATCATTGTCGCGGGTGGCGGCTTTCAACACGGTCAATACCTCGCCTTCGACCCCAAGAAAAACATACCTCTCTGCAATCTCTATGTGCAATTCCTTCTTCGCTTGGGTACAGACGCAAAAGCCTTCGGTTCCAGCACCGGTATCGTTCCGGGCTTTGAGTTGGCTTTGGTGTGATTGATACCTCTGCTTACTAACGAAAATTCTGTGATCAGGTTGGTTCTACCGATCGGGTGTAGTACCCTTCGAAAAACCTATTAGGACGCTAGGATTCGAACCTAGACAAACAGAGTCAGAGTCTATTGTGCTACCATTACACCACGCCCCAGTGGATAGAGATTCCATGAGGAGTATAAGCATTTCATTCCGAGTAGCCTAGATCGAGTCCCACCAATGACTTGAACTTCCGGTATTTTCTAAATCGTCGACCCTGGAGTGTAGGACCGCCCATGCTTCAAGTTTAGTTTTTCACGGGAACCGAACTACGCGAGCATTTCGCATCGGGCAAACTCCTTCGTTAGGCAGCTTAAAGTGCGAAAAAAAAGCGATGGTTACGCTGGATTAGCAAAATCTACGGAAAAAAATTGACATTCAAAAATCGGCAATTGACGCTGGAGCATGCATATTGGGGAGCCAGCCGAGCAGAATCGTCTGCCAAGCCACTATTGCTATTGTGTTCATACTAATTCGTTGCAGTTGACCGACAATAGTGAAGGCGGACTACGGGGTGCGGCATTTGGCGGGGCTGGAAGTGTTGGGCGTTTCGGATGGAATTGGTGGACTGTATGGGGAGTCAAATATTGAATTGGCGGGGTTGGTAATTCCTGCCGGGACGAAGCAAATTCTGATTGAAGAGAATTTGCAATTAGTGTCCGTCCCCGAACCAGCGAGCATCGGCACATGGCTTTTTTTTATCGGAACAGGCTTAGCAGCAGGTTACCGGCGACCGAGGCTGCGTATAGAGAAGGTTACCTCGTTCTGGTCAGGTCGATGTGTGGTGCATAGGCATAATCCACAGGGACATAGGGTATGAGCAGTTCAGGGGTCTCCAAATTTCGGTAGCCTTCTTTGCGCGATGTTAACAGTCGGTCAAGCGCTCCAGCGGTGAGCAACGTTCGCTCAACCGGATAAGCAGGACGGCCTGTCAGGATCATCTGTTCAATTCCCTTAAGTAAATAGGCAAAATGAGGATATCTCGGTTCAACGCGCTCTTCGGTTCTCGCAGAAATCACATTCCCATCAGACGTTTTGAACGCAGCTGAGATACCGTTGGCTAGGCCTGAGAGCATGAGAACTGGAGCAAGCAATCCATCCTGGTACTGAATTAAGAAAACGGCTCCCTCTGGAATGGACGATTCGAGAACTGCTTTGCGATGGGTTCGGCTAGTCGCTAACGCAGCGTCGAAAAGATCATGGCGTATTGTCCCATCTTTCAGTAATCGCGGAATCTCATCCGTTGGCAAGCATTGTACCGAGCGCACGCCTTTCTCCGCGTTTGCCCGTCGTTCTAATATGCATTGCAAGAATTCAAGTGTATGAAATCCATAGACATCCAATCCCGAATATCCCACTCCCAAGCACGCTTCGACATGGCAGCCCCAAGGGATCGTGACGTCCGGCTCCCGAAAACTCATTGGCAGCGAGGAACCTGCCATCCAAGGTACTTTTAATTCTTTGGCTCTTTCGTACATCCACTTAGCATCGGACCATTCCGGTCCTGGATGCTTGTCATTAAAAACGGGAACGACTCTCCCATACGCAGAAAACGTAGCGGTGATCTCTTCGAAGAACCGCCGACGAGGATACAAGTGTTGTTCCTTGTCATTCCAAGGATAGTCACCGTGTTCGCCTATACTTAATACGCCGTCGACCGCAACGGAATTCGTGCCTAGTGTGATTGCTTCTCGAATTGTCGAAGTTAGCGAAAATCCGTGCTTCGTCGCAAGCGATTTCGACAAATCATCGCTAGGGAATTGATCGACGTAAAGTGACACAAGTCGCAGTGCTGGACCACTACCACCGTCTTGCTTCCAGCCGTCTAAGATCTTTCCAAGGAGCACATCGGCATGTGAATCCTTGCGATACACAGTTACCACTGCGGCGACCGTTTTCTTAGGTGGAGGCAGCTCCAAAATCGGGGCAGAATAGGCCCAGAGTGGGTTGTTCGTCCGACTTACTGTAGCTGCCGCCATGCTGGACGCTATTAAAAACTCGCGACGTCGCAAAACCAGGGGGTGTCTGTTCATCGTCAATCCTTAGAATTGGGTTTAAACTGAGCCATTTGGCTATCTCCCTACAGCGAATGAATAATCCGGGATAGCCGCGACGCGTTGAAATATTTTAGCCATCGGCGCGAGCCCATGGAATTGGGTCTTTAAACAATTGTCGCTGTCCTCGGGCTTCGTATTAGGCGAATTCGCCAGCGAATTTAGGCCCGGGGCTAGCGCCCGCCGGTTCACGAAATCGCAAAGTGAGTGCCATTTGGCTGACGCCCATGGCTAAATCATTTTGTCCTTATCAGGACTAAGTACACTACCATGCTCCTATTGCTAACTTCTTGTATTGCTCGCTTTCCCGTAGTTTCAATGGCCGCCCGCGACGCGTGATACGATTTCGTTGTCGAAGTAGTTGGTGGACATTCCCGCGTCGACCACCAAAGTCTGAGCGGTAATCCCAGACGAACGAGGGCTTAGCAAAAACAATACGGTGTCTGCAACCTCCTGAGTTGTAACACCGGTGCCACGCGGAATTGCTTTCTCTGCAAAAATATAAGCGTCCACGTAGCCTGGTATACCGGCCGAAGCGCTCGTTTTCAATAGTCCCGCCCCTACTGCATTGAATCGAATTTTCGAAAAACGACTAAACGATTTCGACAAGAACGCGAGACTGGAATCGAGAGCGGCTTTGACTGGTGCCATGAAACCGTAGCTTTCGCTCGCCATCCGCGTTGTTGAAATGCCGATGGTTACGATAGAGGCGGTTGGTGAGAGCAACTCCTTGACGGCGTTGCTGACGGCAATGAACGAAAAGCAGGATATATCCATGGCTTGCAAAAACTGCCTGCGAGTCGTTTCGTGAAACGGTTTCATTCCGCTGCTGTAATCCGCAAACGCAATCGAGTGTACTAATCCGTAGATCGGGGCTTTGTTGCTAGCCAGATCTAGCGCGAGCGAGCTTATTTGCAATTCATCCTCGACATCACAAATCCAGATAGGATTGTTAGGAAACAGCTTGCTAACTTCGTCTCGCCGCTTTTGGCTTCGTACTACGTACTCAACGATTGCTCCGTTGGACTCTAGCGCTTTACCAATAAAGAAAGCAACGCTCTTTCGATTCGCGACCCCCATAACGACGAATCGCTTTCCTTCAACCTGTAGATATGTCATGGATTAGCCGCGTTTGCCTGGGGAACGACCTTTGCCGCTATTTTTTTTGCCTTTCGAGCTTCCGAACGCCTTTCCGCCACCTGCTTTCTTTCTTGATGGACCAGCAGATCGGTTCCCGCTACTCAAGGATCGGCCTGGTCGAGCTTGAGTCTGGCCTTCGTGCCCAGTTGCGGCCCCACCGCCAAATCCTTCACGTGGGGGACTCGATTTCTTTCCACCGAAGCCGGATCCGGTTCGAGCTGTGCCTTTGCTTGGGCGACTTGAACCAGGCCGGCCGGTCGACACGCCCAGACGACTTGACGTTCCGCCCTTGCGACTCGCGGAACCGCTGGTCCGTCCTGTGGAGCTGCTTGGACGCCCTCGCTGTCCGCTGTTGGGTCCAGTTGGGCGACCGGTCCCTTTCTTACGAGCGAATCCGGATCCAGTTTCGCCGGAAGAACCTTGTCGGGTAGACGACCTATTCGGACGGGCTGTTCGATCGCCGCGAGCTTGCGGTGATTTCTTTCTTAGAGTTTTTCCAACCTCAGTTTTATCGCCGCCGACGGCGTCATCGCCGACGGCCATTTCATCGCCGTCTGCCATTTCATCGCCGTCTGCCATTTCATCGTCGTCCATGTCATCATCGTCGTCGAAACTTTCGAATCCCATACCGGTCGCATCGAAATCATCTTCGTCAAACGATGCCTCATCCATCGAACCTTCGTCTTCGTCACTGTAGCTGAGAACCTTTCCGCGACGAACATTTCCGTCGAGCGAAGGACCTGAACTCTTGACCAGGACCGAGTCTTTAAAGCCCGAGTCCTCGTCGTCTTGATCCTCCGCTTCTCTGTATGGATTCTCAGACATCGGTGGCAGGGAGTCCATTGAATCTTCTTGCTTCGATTTTCTCTTGACTTTTTGGCCCTTCGCGTTTGCGGGCTCCGGGGCATCGGTACTGGCAACGACATCCAATCGATCCTCGTCAACATTTGCACCGAGTCCACTCATTTCTGCGGACCGGTGTCGGTCTTTTTCTTTGCGTTGGATCTTTTTTTCTCGTTTTATTTCCTCGACGGCATTGTATAACTGCACGACTTCTTCTTGAGACAATGGACGGTAGCTTCCTTCTGGCAATGTTGCCAATCGAAGCGGCCCGATTGCGAGTCTTCGTAGCGTGATAACCTTGTGCCCAAGACGAGCGAGAACGCGTCTGATTTCGCGATTTTTCCCTTCACTCAAGGTGATCTCGATTTCAGTACATCCCTTTCGAACACGTCGGATCTTGGCCCCGTCAACTCTTGCAAATCCTTCGGCCAGATAGATTCCGCGTTGCAATCGACGCATGGAGTCCATCTCAACTTGCCCAGCGACTACAACATAGTAACTTTTGGGAACACTGTTGCGTGGATGGGCCAAGCGTTGAGCCAGTTCGCCATCGTTGGTCAAAAGGATGAGCCCCGTGCTGGACGAGTCCAATCGCCCGACAGGAAACAGACGGTTCTGTCCTGGCACCAAATCGATGACACGAGGTCGGCCTTCCGGATCGCGGTTGGTACACAACACGCCCGCGGGTTTGTGGACTGCGAAGTAAAGGGGGCGATGTCGCTTTAGCGGTTCGCCATCGACCGAGATCTTGGCCGTGTCGGCATCGACTTTTACACCAACTTGAGTTACCGTCTTGCCATCGATCTCGACTCTGCCATCCGTGATTAGATCGTCGACTTGACGGCGGGAACCTAATCCGGCAGCGGCTAAGAGTTTATTGATACGCTGTTCGCCGGTAAGTACAGACGGAGATTCAATACGGGGCCGCTTTGGCTTAGACATAGCAATACAATCACTCTACGAAAGAACTCAAAAACACTATCGTGCAACCGCTCCAAGATCGGTTGGCAGCGTCTCACGACGCAGCAACTCTAGCAAAAGCACCCCGCTAGGTCGCACTTTCTCAAGTGAAAGGCGTCATCTGGAAGTGGGGGTGAAGTATTTGCTAGCCCACAACTGCAAGCATGCTAAATTAATGGATCGATATGCATTTCGGCAGAGCAAATGCTGATTTTTTACGAAAACCAACTCGAAAGTGAACTATGGCGATCGAAGTGACGTGGCTCGGACATTCCACTTGGTGGATTGAAACGGGCGAAGCCAAGATTCTGCTGGATCCATTTATTGGCGACAACCCTTCCGCAAAAGTGGCCCCAACGAGCCTGAATCCAACCCACATCCTGATTTCCCATGGCCACTACGACCATCTTGCCGATGCAGTTGAAATCGCACGTCGATCTAATGCTACGGTAATTTCGAACTACGAAATTGTTACTTGGTTGGAATCCAAGCACGAAATTCAGGGTTGCATTGGAATGAATCTCGGCGGCAAAACACGTTTACCCTTTGGAACCGTTCAGTTCACGCCTGCTGTCCATTCATCGAGCCTGCCAGATGGATCGTATGGGGGGGCATGTGGCGGTTTCCTGTTTGGATTCAATGCTGCAAACGGAATGGCGACAGAAGATGCATTGCCATACAACCTGTATTACACCGGCGATACCGCCTTGTTTTCCGACTTGAAATTGATTGCTCGCAATGGAGTCGATTGCTTGATTATCCCGATCGGAGATTTGTATACGATGGGACCAGCGGAGAGCATCGAGGCCATTCAGATGATTTGTCCGAAACTGGTGTTACCTACACACTACAATACTTGGCCACCGATCGCTCAAGATGTAGCTGCCTGGGTTAACGCCGTTCACGAACGCACCAATGCTCGCGCAATCGCACCTGTAGTCAACAGGGTGTTGCGATTGGATGGCAGCGTTTGACAGCTGACTGCATTTCTTTGTTACAACCAAAATTGCTTTGCAGTAACCAAAACGAAACGATCTCGCAATGATCGGCCACATTAATACATACCGAAATCGAGCTCATGCCAACTAGCCGTTTTGAATACCGCGATTACTTAGCGGAGATTAGTAAGCGACGAAAAGAAAAATCAAGCGGGGAGGTGGACTCATTCCATTCGACGATGAGTGGCAAAGAAAAAGATGCACTCGTATCTCGCTCGCACAGGAGTTTTTGGAAACTTTTTACCTCTTTTTGGGGGCTGCTCAGAGGCTTTCGCGGCAAGATTTTGTTTGGGCTTGGAACGGTCACCATTGCGACCATTTTAGCGTTGATACCGCCGTTGGGTACGAAGTTGGCAATCGATTGTGCGCTGACTGTTCCAACAAAGCCGTTGCCGAGTTGGATGAGTGGAACATTAGGACAACCCTCACCAATGTTGCTGCTCGTCTGGATCGCTGTCATGGTCGCAGGCGTAACTTTGGTCCGAACCGTGATTTATCTTTGGGGACGATGGACATGCACTCAGGCGGTAAATCAAGTGCAGATGTCCGTTAGAAGCCGCGTGTTCGAGCACATGCTCCATATGCCGTTGCACAAAATTCAGCAACTGAAATCCGGTGGAGCTACCAGTTTGCTTCGGGAAGATGCTGGCGGGATTGCAGAATTGATCTTCAGTGTGCTCTACAATCCTTGGCAGGCGATCGTTCAATTGATCGGCAGCCTTATCGTTTTGATTATCGTAGATTGGCGATTGCTGGCGGCTGGGCTCTTGCTGTTGCCTGCCGTTTACTTTAGCCACCGCACTTGGATCTATTCCATTCGACCTCTGTATCGAGATGCACGTCAACGGCGACAGCGGATCGACTCCAATACGACGGAAACCTTTGGCGGCATTCGCGTCGTTCGGACTTTTGCTAGGCAACGGAACGAAACACAGCGCTACGTCAAAGGCAATCACGTCCTGGTTCGGCAGCAACTATTGATATGGTGGCGAACCCGTCTGATCGAGATCGTTTGGGAAGTGCTCATTCCGCTCGCCTCGACCTCACTGTTGGTTTACGGCGGTTGGCAGATACTCCAATCGCAATTGACGCTCGGAGACTTAATGATGTTCCTGGTCTATTTAACCATGTTGTTAGGTCCCATCGCAACGCTCGCAGGAAGTGCAGTCCAATTTCAAAATAATCTTGCGGGCTTGGATCGCATTTTGGATTTGCTGGCGACGCCCGTGGAGCTCGCAGATCGGCCGGGAGCGATTCGTTTCAATCGAAAGCAAGCCAAGGGCGAGATCCGCTTTGAGTCAGTCTCGTTCCGATACCCTGACAACGAACAGTGGATTCTCAAGGACATCGATTTACACGCTCAGGCAGGGCAGACAATTGCGATTGTAGGACGTAGTGGTGCCGGAAAGACGACCCTTTGCAATTTGGTCGCTCGATTCTTTGACCCCGAAATGGGCCGCATCCTGTTCGATGGTATTGATTTGCGGGATGTTCAATTGCACAGCTATCGGCAACTGCTTGGGGTCGTGGAACAAGATGTCTTTTTGTTCGATGGATCCATTGCTGATAACATTGCCTATGGTCGGCGTGGAGCTACAGTGGAGCAAGTCATCCAAGCGGCAAAGGCGGCAGCAGCGGACGAATTCATTACCAAGTCGCCGAAAGGCTACGATACGTTGATCGGAGAGAGAGGATTTAAGCTTAGCGGAGGTCAGCGGCAGCGGCTTGCCATCGCTCGCGCATTGCTGGCGGACCCGAAAATCCTGATTCTCGATGAGGCGACAAGCAATCTCGATAGCGAAAGCGAGCGGCTGATCCAATCCAGTTTGGCGCTGCTGCTGGAAGAACGAACGGCCTTTGTTATTGCACACCGCTTGAGCACTATTATCCATGCGGATCAAATTATCGTTTTGGATGAGGGACGGATTGCACAGTGCGGTACTCACGCGGAGTTGTTAGACCAGTCCGGAATCTACCAGCAGATGGTAAGATTACAGACAGAGAGCCCCATCGCGCCCCAATGGATGGACTCGTAGATGATTCGGTTTTGTTTATTTTGAGACCCATTGATGTCGAAATCGCTTCAGGGAAACTGTTTACTCGCATCGCCCTTTATGGACGATCCGAACTTCTTTCGCTCCGTCATTTATTTAGTGCGCCATGCCGAAGACCATGCGTTTGGATTGATCCTGAATCGCCCAACCGATTTCCGCCTCGATAAAGTTGTTTCGATGGTTTGCGAGCTCAAGTGTGTGCACGACGGTCCACTGTACTGCGGTGGGCCTGTTGATGGCCCGTTGATGGCATTGCATGATCAACCTGACCTGGGTAGCGAGGAGTGTATCGATGGCCTGTGCATGACTAGCGACCAAGAATTGCTTTTGAAACTATTTGTATTGCCACAAGCGAAGCTAAAACTGTTTGATGGGTTTGCAGGCTGGGGGCCGGGACAGCTCGAGGAGGAATTGGAAATCGGGAGTTGGTTGATCGCGGACATCGATGCGGATTTAGTGCTCAGTGCTGATCCGGAAATGTGGGAGAATTTGCTCAAGCGAATTGGCCAAAACATACTATCTGTGGATGACAAAATCACAGACAGCCCGATCGATCCACAATGGAATTAGGCAAGGGGGTATTTGTTTATGGGTAGGCCACCTCGCAATAGCCAGGGCGGTTACGTCTATCATATTGTTGGCAGAGGGCTGAAACCAAAGCCCATGTTCCTTACAGATGAGGACTATCAAGAGTTCGACACCGTCTTGATCCAAGCAGTCGATCGCTTCGAACCTCGCTTGCTGGCCTATTGCGTACTACCCAAACACTGGCATCTGGTAATGACACCTCGCAAGGATGGCGACTTGTCTAAGTTTATGGCATGGTTGACCACCACCCATTCGGCGCGTTGGCACACCAAACTTCGGAGAGCAGGTACGGGTGGCCTGTACAAACGTCGTTTCCTGGCTTTCCCAGTTCAGGACGATTTGAAATTGCTAGATGTACTTCGCTTTGTCGAATCTCACCCGCTCCGTTCAGGCTTGGTTGAGTCTTTGAGCGATTGGCAATGGTCAAGCGTGTGGCGACGAGTCCATGAAAAGAACCGATCATCGCCATTGCTATCGAGCCCGCCGGTCCCGTTACTGCAGAATTGGTGCGAGCAATTGCGAGTAGCAATGCCGACAGAAACGCTCGAAAGGATCAAGCACTGTATTCAGCGAAGCTGTCCATACGGTGAAGCTGGCTGGGTAGAGAAGACAGCGGTGCGTTTAGATCTAGAGTCCACCCTCAGGCCGCGCGGCAGGCCGAGAAAGATTGCAACAGACAGGAAAGTCGTTTAGCGCGACTAGTGGCGCAACCAGTGAATGTCCTGAGTTGGATCATTAAAGCACGAGAAAACGAACGAATGGATAACGGGGGTCGCAACGGTGTTTGTGCATTTTTTCTCTGCGTTCCCCTGCGTCCTCTACCGGTGAGTATTGCGGCTCTAGTGCGATGGTCTCAACAACTCAGCCGGTTCCGCCAGCCAGTTCAGTAGCCCGTTGAACTCGACCAATTGCAAGCATGAATGCGGCGGTGCGAAGCGATACCGAAAGGGTGGCGGACTGCTGCCAGACGTTTTCAAAAGCTTCACTTAACGTATGATCCAATTCCTGTCGAACACGGTCAAGGCTCCAACGGTAGTGCTGGCGGTTCTGCACCCATTCAAAATAGCTCACGGTAACCCCCCCCGCATTGGCAAGAATATCGGGTAAAATCATGATTCCCCGAGCGGCTAGTTTTTCGTCCGCTTCTGGGTCGACAGGTCCATTGGCCGCTTCGATAATAGTCTTCGCTCGAATTTTGTCTGCGTTTTCCTTGGTAATGACGTCACCAAGTGCAGCAGGAATGAGCAGATCAATGTCGAGCTCCAACAACGCTTCGGCGGGCAGTTTTTCGGCCCCAGAATAGCCTTCCAGCCGATTGTTGTTTTTAATTGAGTAAGAGAACATCTCTAAAATATTGAGTCCTTTGGAATTGAAGTAAGTGCCGCTCACATCGCTTACGGCTACAACTGGAAATGCAGATTCGAAAAGGAATTTCGATGCGTGGGAGCCAACGTTTCCAAAACCTTGTATGGCTGTTCGGCATTGTTCGGGACGGACATTGATTCGCTTGAGCAATTTCACAGCGAGCAGTCCCACGCCTCTGCCCGTAGCCTCCTCGCGTCCTTTGGCACCGTATTCTTCGACTGGTTTGCCGGTAATGACCGCAGGGTTGAATCCGTGATACTTTTCCCATTGATTTCGAAACCAAGACATCACCTCATGGTTCGTCCCCATATCGGGTGCAGGAATGTCGCTGTCGGGACCGACAATTTCATGGATTTGGTCCACAAAGACGCGAGTCATCCGTTCCAGCTCCTTTTTGGAAAGGGTTTTGGGATCGATGCCAATGCCACCTTTTGCACCACCATAGGGCAGATCAACGACGGCCGTTTTCCAAGTCATGAGTGACGCAAGGGCGCGGACTTCATCAAGGTTGACCGTGGGATGGTATCGCAGTCCGCCTTTCATGGGCCCACGGGCGTTGTCGTGTTGAACACGGTAGCCAAGCACTGTTTCGACGTCGCCATTATCACGTTCAAAGGCAACCTGGACCGTCACCTCCCGTTTGGGAGTTATGAGCAACCTTCGAAGCCACTCTGGCATTTTTAGTTGGTCAGCAGCAATATGGAAGTAGAGATTGGTTGATTCGCTTGGTTGCATGGCATTTGAAATTATTGGAAAATGTTCTATTGGTTCCCGCGTGCCGAACTGGACATGGCGTCGTTTGTCCCGCCTGCCTGCCGTTCAACAAAAGACATATCACATAAACAGCTTTAGATTGTAGTCCAAACACGACTCGCCGACTCGCCTCTTTGAATCCAAGGTGTCGGTGGCAATGCCCATTCGCTGGTAAAGGACGTTTGTGGAATAATTTATTTCAAATGCCCCTTTCCTATCGTGGATCGCGCTGCAATACTTGGAAGCATCCAGAGCGTCTCTCCCTGAGAGGCTCTGAATTTGTGTGGAAGTGGCTCTCGCGAGGGGGAAGCGCGAATCGGGTCAGGACTTAAGTGGAGCAGCCATAAGTGTCGTACTCTTGTGCGAGGGCCTCTTCCGCACAAATCGGGATCGGAAAATCGATTGGTTTGCCTACCTGCCAAAAACATGAGATGAGCAACGATCCCATTCAGAAATTCTTTCGTAGCGAAATCGCTTCGATGAGCCCCTATACCCCTGGCGAGCAACCTCAAACGGGCAAGGTGATCAAGCTCAACACCAATGAGAATCCCTATCCACCCTCACCTCGAGTGGTAGAAGCGATTCACCAAGCGACTTCGAAATTGGAACGCTACCCAGATCCGCTTGGGACTGCTTTCCGTCTGGCTACCGGGGATGTGCTAGGGGTTGATCCCGAGATGATTCTTTGCGGCAATGGCAGCGATGATTGTTTGACGATCCTGACGAGAGCTTTTGTCGGGGCCGGAAAAAAACTGAGGTTGCCCTACCCAAGCTATACCCTGTACCGGACTTTGGCAGAGCTGCAAGGAGCCCAATTTGAAGAGATTGCTTTCGACGCGAATTTTGGTTTATCCGCCAGTTTCTTTGCCATGGACGATGCGCTCAAACTAATTTATTTGCCCAATCCAAACAGTCCAAGCGGAACGATGGTAGACCATGCGTCGATACTGCGACTTGCTCAGAGCGTGGATTGCCCGGTCGTTATCGATGAAGCGTACGTGGATTTCGCACCTGCGAACTGCATCGGACTCATTCAAAATAACCCCAAAATCATCGTAACGCGAACACTCAGCAAGTCCTACGCATTAGCCGGTTTGCGATTCGGATACTTGGTCGCGCATCCAGAGATTGTACAGACGCTTCGTAAGGTCAAAGACTCGTACAACACCGATTTGCTTTCACTCTCGGGCGCGACGGCCGCGATATCAGATCAGGTATGGTTAAAGTCTAACGTTGCTAGGATCCTAGCTACGCGAGCTCGTATGCTAGTGGCATTGAGAAACCTTGGATTCGATGTGATCGAATCGCACGCAAATTTTCTATGGTGCACTCGAAGCGACCGTGCATTGAAGCCGCTCTACGAGCAACTCAAAAGAAATGGAATTTTAGTACGCTATATGAACTATCCCCTCTGGAGCGATGGCCTTCGGATCAGCGTGGGAAGCGATGAACAGATCGATGCAATGCTCGTCGTCCTTGCGGACTTGCTATAGCAAAACGCGCAAGTTTTGAAGTTGCACACTTTTGGGTGTTTTTGTTTCAAATACCAACGAAATACAAGCCCGAAGCGCCAGCGAGGGAATTGATAGTTTATCCAGTTTTCGAAGGTAACAACTGCTCAGCTGGAGGTATTTCCCTTGCTAGCGCAGCGGGTTCGAACCAAACGCCTTAAAACAGTTCTTTGATCTCGCGATAGCCGAAGTCAACGAGTGGAAATGGTCGACCTGCCGGACCTGGTAGGTGACTCTCAAGATTAAGTCCAAGCGAGTGAAAAATGGTTGCCACCACTTCTGGTGGCTCCGTCGGACGTTCGACAGGTACTGCCCCAATGGGATCACTTGCGCCAACGATTCGGCCTCCTTGAACACCACCGCCCGCGAAGTAGACAGTAAAGCACTGAGGCCAATGATCTCTTCCGCCGGCTGGATTCACCTTGGGCGTTCGGCCAAATTCCGCTAGATTGCAAACCAAGGTATCGTCGAGCATGCCGCGTTGGTGGAGGTCCTCAATCAACGCCGAATATCCTTGATCGTACATTGGGGCGACGACATTTTTCATTCCTTCGATGGAGGTGAACGGCTTGCTGCCGTGAATGTCCCAACTGATTTCGTCGAACACCGTCAAGAAAGTATTGATGGTAACGAATCGTACTCCCGCCTCGACCAAACGGCGGGACAGCAGGCAGCATTGCCCGAATCGATGCATGCCATATCGTTCTCGGACGGATATCGGCTCTTGATTGAGATCGAATGCGTTTCTAGCCTCGGGACTAGTCATGAGACGGTAGGCAGACTGAAAGTTATCGTCCATCAGTTTAGCTGATTCGCTCGACTCGAAATTTCGGATGGCGCTGTCGACGACATCTCTCATTCGGCGTCGGCGATCGATACGAGCAGTACCAATATTGTCCGGAGGAAGCAAATCCGGGACCTTGAAATCCTTTTGAGATGGGTCGGCCATCAAGGCGAACGGATCTTGAGCTTTGCCTAAAAAGCCGCCAGCCTGTCCATTCGGCAGATTGCCACCCCCGCGGCCCATCGTCTCGGGCAACACCACATGGGGTGGCAAATCCGAGCGGCGGCCTAACATGTAACTTGCAACCGAGCCGACGTGTGGCGTGTTGACTCCGCCGGCAAACTGCCGACCGGTCTGCATGATTTGCCAACCGGCATCGTGAACGGCGGCACCTCGATGGAAGCAGGATCGCACGAGTGAAAATTTGTCCGCAATCTTGGCATGAAGCGGTAGGATTTCGGAAATCTGCATCCCAGGTGCTTTGGTAGAGATCGGTTGAAATGGCCCGCGGATTTCCGCTGGTGCATCGGGCTTCATGTCAAACGTATCGATTTGACTAGGAGCCCCAAGATTGAAGATCATGATGGCGGAGCGTTTGCTTTTGCTCGGATCGACTTTTCCAGCTTCAACAGCAGCAAGATACTGAGGCAATCCGAGACCGATGGCGCCCAACGTTCCAGCTTGCAAAAAGTCGCGACGTGTAACACCATTGCAAGTTTGAGAAGCCCCTTGTCCAAAAAAGGTTAGCATGTTTCGCGGGGCTCCACCAAGAAAAGATTTGTCGAGGGACGGAAAATCGGCTGATTGAAGGCAGGTATTATAGCACGATTGGGTGCAGGGTGCAGGGTGCAGGGATTGAACAGCACGTACGGTACCATTGCGTCCTTTGTTCTCTATTGCGGCTTAGGCGACCGGCAGACTGAAAACTACCTTGCTTCGTAGTTGGATTCGCAAGAATTCAGTGAGTTCTAAATTTTTGCAAATTCAGCTACGGTAAATCCTTTTTCGCCGCTCGCATAAGAAACCTTTTATTGGACAATTCGCAGTTTGCGAGACACTATTTGAATGGAAACTGGCAGTTCGCCTACCCAATCTCCGTCCGCTTGACAAGATGCTTGCGAGCCAAGGGTACGGGTAAGCTCAGCATTTTCGATCCGAATCGACCGGCTGCGAAACCGTCGCCATTGGTTAAGCAATTGGTGCTTTCCTCGCATAACATGCCAATAATACCACATGCCTCGAACCAAACCACCGTGATCAAATACACCGACATCGAGGTAGCCATCATGCTCGACCGCATCCTCGATGATAGAAAGGCCTGATGCGTAACGCGGGACATTGAAGACAAAGACCCAGCCGCCTGACACCTCCTCAATGATTCGGTCGTTCTCGTCATAAATCGAGATTTTTAGACCAGGCCACCGATAGCGAAAAATTGTTCTAATAAT
>CAMDKL010000001.1 GCA_945900945.1 Pirellula staleyi DSM 6068 | reverse complement strand
CCGATTCACCCCCCATGTCATGATCGGATGCTTTGGCTTCCATTTCGATTGAGCATTCGCCGATTCGTCCTGGGTGACGACAGCTTGAAAGACTCTACGTGCATGCCCTTTAAGACTTTTTGCAGTACGTCGAATTGTGTCCATGACGGGCCGCTTTCGAGCGGATTCAATTGATGGCTGTTGATTTTGACGATCTAATTTGCGAGTCAGTTTGAGTCCCTCTCCAACTGCCTCGGGTGAAGCGTTCTGCGGACTACGTGTTTTTCACACCTACGCATCGCGAGGGTGCGAGCGGATCGATTGTTTCGAAATCGAGAGCATGACTACATTTGCAATATTGCGACATCAAATTCCACAAAATTACGAACTAATACCGGTAAGGATTGTCGAAAGTCCGGCTCAGAGTTCAGGCGAGCCACGATACGAAAAAAGCTGAAGCTTATCGATTATTTTCCATGCGCAGCAAGCGTGCTTCGAGTTGTTGCAATCGAGCTTGCGTCTCGGACAGTTCGGTGTGAACGCGTTCTAATTCTCCTTGCAAGCTAGCAACATACGCTGGCGTTAGCATCTCTTGTGAAATCGACGAAGGCAGTCGACCAGTGCTGTCCAAATCGGAGGCCAGCGGTACACTCGCTTTGGTCAATTGACGACCTCGATAGTAGGAGAACGAGATCACTTGCCCTGGCTTCGATTGATAGATTGTATCCAATACTATTTCAGCGGTATGAACCGTAACCCCCTCAATCTCAACGATGCAGTCGCCCGGCTTGAGGCCAGCGGAATGGGCTGGAGAATTGGGGACGACTTCGGTTACCGATGCACCACGATAAGCTGGAATGCCGAATTGACGTCGATAGGCGTCCGACATATCGCTCACGTTGACGCCAAAATACGCTTGCCCTAATCGCCTGCCTGCGTTGGGAATAAGACTCGATTCCGATTCGATGGCCGTCCCTGGACGTGTTCCTTGAATTTGTCCGGCAATGGCTCGATCTTGAAGAACCGCGACCAGATTAGCAGTTTTTCCTCGGCGATCGACCAAGAATTTTACGGGTGCTCCGGGGTTAAATCGAGTTAGCTGATCAGCAAACGCTTCCACCGTGGACACGGCTTGACCTGAAACCCCGATGACTTTGTCTGCGTTTCGAAATCCTGCCTTCCATGCAGGGGACTCCGGCGTAACCTCCACAACGGTCAATCCAAAGCCACCACCGGGATTGGATTCCACTGTTAACCCCAGGTATCCGCCCCCCTCCGAAGACGATTGAGTAGCAGAGGGGGTATTTGTCAAGGCTCGGGGTAACGGCGATGGTACGGGACGATTTTGTTTTGTAGCCGAGTTTACTCCAGTGGAAGGAGCTGGCTTGATCAACCTATTGACGAGCGGCTCTTTCGGTTCGGCCTTGGGTGCAGGCAATTCTAGCGTTTCGATTTCCGATTCTGGTTTTAGAAGCCTCGGTGCTGGCAAACCTTCTGGTTCGGCTCCCGATTCTTTCGCGGGAGCATCTGCAACGGGAGCCTGTTCTTTTACCTTGGACTCTTGTTGTTTTTGAAAGAGCTTCGCTTCGAGCTGCTTCAAAAAATCCTGTGCCTGGAGCGAGGGTGCAACGAGCAAAAAAAGGAACAAAGCTAGGGGCGCATGCCACTTGCTGGTAGTCATCATATCTGCCTCAAACTCTTACGATCCAATTCGACTATACGGAACCGCTTTATTGTTTCGATTCCGAATTTGCGAGGCAACTGCAATCCTCGCATTTTGCTTCGGATCTTTATTGTGTACGATCCGAATTGCTGAAATACGATTTAGGAAGGAAAATGCGAAACTCGATTCCTTCCACTTGGAACCGGTGTCGGAGACGCATATCGGGGCTTTAAGTCACGCTAAGTTGTTCTTTGTAGCGAGTCCTTTCGCTTTGTGTGCTTGCATGTCCCTTCTTCGGCTCTTCGCAATCCGTACTTTCTTCGTTTGGCCATGCAAATTGCTGGCAATTCATCGCGAGTAACGGGAGGTACTCTTTGACTCATAAATGGTTTTGATCTAGGCACAAAAGGGAAAATCGTGAGAATTTGTTTCTGTCGGTCGGCCGTCTCGTTCTTGTTGTCAAGTCTCCACCCTGGGACCCTTTCGGAATTACCATCTAGGAATTACCGTACGCAAGTTGCGGGTCGCGCAGCAAGCCTTTCTAAGTGTCCTCATCCAGGTAAATCATGCAAAAGACTCTTGTACTCCTCAAACCAGATTGTGTTGAACGGCGTTTGATCGGCGAAATTATCGGTCGATTCGAAAACAAAGGCCTCAATGTAGTTGCGATGAAAATGCTGCGAGTCACTCCGGCTCTCTCCAAGCAACACTACGCGGAACACGTCAGCAAGTCCTTTTATCCAAACCTTGAATCGTTTATCACCTCCTCCCCTATCGTAGCCTTGGCGCTCGAAGGCCTCGAAGCGATTCGTGTCGTTCGAGATATGCTCGGCGCGACGAACGGTCTCAAAGCCGCTCCAGGAACGATTCGAGGCGATTTTTCTAGCTCTCGTCAAATGAACTTGGTGCACGCTTCGGATAGCGAAGAATCCGCGACTCGCGAATTGGCACTCTATTTCCAGCCGAGCGAAGTCTGCGAATATACCCCGACACTCGTTGGCAGCTTTCGAGCGAGCGACGAATCCTAAACAGCAGCCTCGCGCTCTTTCGCAACTGCAAATCCTTTACCATTGAATATTCAAATGCGTCGCAACGACATCCGAAACATCGTCATCATCGCTCACGTTGACCACGGCAAAACTACCATGGTCGACTGCTTGCTCAAGCAAAGCGGTCAGTATCGTGAGTCACAACTACAAGGCAGTTGCATTCTCGACAGCAACGACTTGGAAAAAGAACGCGGTATTACGATTCTCTCCAAGAACATCGCCATTGAATACAAAGGCGTCAAAATCAACTTGATCGACACCCCGGGCCACGCGGACTTCGGTGGCGAAGTCGAACGTGTTGTGAGAATGGCGGACGGCGCTCTTGTGCTAATGGATGCCGCTGAAGGCCCGATGCCTCAAACGCGGTTCGTGCTTTCGAAAGCTCTCGAGGCCGGAGTCAAACCGATCATCGTCATCAATAAAATAGATCGTCCTGATGCTCGCTGCGACGCTGTTGTCGAAGAAGCGTTGATGCTGCTTGTCGATTTAGGTGGCGAACACTACATGGATCACTTCGACGTCGTGTTTGCTTCCGGTCGAAACGGGTACGCTACCCTCGATTGGAATTCGCATGGCGATAGCATGGCTCCACTTTTGGATATGCTCCTGGAAAAAATCCCTGGTCCAGAGGTTGAACCCGATGCTCCATTGCAGCTCTTAGTTACCAATCTGGATTGGTCCGATTATGTAGGCCGAATTGCGATCGGCCGTATTCAGTCTGGCACGATGACTAAGGGACAATCGGTCGACATAGCCAAGGACGAGGGAAAAATCACTCCCGCTCAAATCGCCAATTTGCAGATGTTCGACAAACTTGGCCGCATTGACATCGAACAAGCTACGGCTGGTGACATCGTCGCCGTTGTGGGCATCGAGAATATCGACATCGGTGACACTATTTGCAATCGTGGCGAAGTAAACGCTCTGCCTCGTTTGCGAGTCGATGAACCGACTTTGGAAATGATTTTTAGCATCAATACGTCTCCATTGGCTGGCAAAGACGGAAAATATGTAACGACTCGCCAACTCAAGATGCGATTGGAAAAAGAGCTCGAACGCAATGTTGCTTTGCGTGTTCGACCTATCGTGGGGAGCGAGGCTTTTGCCGTTTGCGGGCGAGGTGTGCTCCACCTTTCGATCTTGATCGAGACCATGCGCCGCGAAGGTTTCGAAATGAGCGTTGGCAAACCTCGTGTTGTTCTTAAGAATATCGATGGCGAACTACAAGAACCGTACGAAGTGTTGAACATCGAAGTTCCAACCGAAAAAATGGGCCCGATCATGGAGATGGTGGGCAACCGTCGTGGAATCCTTGAGGAACTCACCCCTCGTGGTGAGTACACGCTCTTGAGATTCTCGATTCCTGCCCGTGGTCTAATTGGTGTAAGAACCAAGATGCTCAATGCCACGCAAGGCACGGCCATCATTCATCATCGTTTTTCCTGTTACAAACCGGTCGAGGCGGAACTGCCTCACCGCCAAAATGGTGTCTTGGTATCCATGGTGCCTGGAAAAGCTATTCCGTATACGTTATTCGCTTTGCAAGACCGGGCTGAGCTCTTTGTTGGTCCTGGTGACGACGTTTACGAAGGTATGATCGTCGGAGAAAATGCTCGCGACAATGACTTGGTCGTTAATCCTACTAAAGAAAAGAAACTCACCAATGTTCGGGCAGCTGGCAGCGATGAAAACATCATCCTCAAGCCGCACCGCCAGTTGTTCTTGGAAGCTGCTTTGGAGTACATTGAAGACGACGAATTGGTCGAGGTGACTCCTAACGTGATTCGAATGCGCAAGATCTATTTGCGAGAAAACGAAAGACGTCGCCTGTCCAAAGCTCCGGGTGAGCTGGCTGTCAGCTAGACCGCAATAATAGCTCATAGATACGTTTATCCCGCAACGTTTTGGCTATCCACTGGCTCCCTTCGAAGCAAGCTTGCTGCGTGTGTTCGTTAGGTACTGAGACGACATAAGCCCCAGCCGATACGCCGGCTTGGGTCCCTGTCGCGCTGTCCTCCAAAACCAGCATGTCTTCTACCGGCACGGACATTTTTTTTGCCGCTGCCAAATAGATTTCTGGATGGGGTTTTCCCTGGCTTACATCCTCTGCCGTGATTACAAAATCCACTCGGTCTAGCATTCCTACCAGTGTCAGTGCTTTCCTCGCGAAACTCTGGCTAGAACTGGTCGCTACGCAACGACGCAACCCCTTATCGTCCAGGTAGTCTAGCAACTCCTTTAGCCCTGGCATGGCCGCTAGCTGAGTTGGCAATATGCTATCGAAAATTTCGTCCGTTTCTTGTTGCAGTTCTTGCCAACTTTCGGACATTCCTTCTTCCTCTATCAATACTCCAAATGCGTACCGTGCTGGTAGCCCTATCATTTTTTTTCGCACGTCGTCTCGGTACGTCTTGCCTCGTCGCTGCATCAATATGTGTCCTACTTGCTCATAGAGATCCTCCGTGTTCAGCATCAATCCATCCATGTCGAAGGCGACAGCTCCTATCGTTCTGGATCTTTCTCCCGTGGATAACATGTCTATTTGATTTGGTATAGGGTTGTTCATAATCCTCGTTACCAACAGCCGCTTTTGGCCTGTTCACACCTGCCTCGGTTGTGAACTGGGTTATCGACACTTTGCGTCATTCTAGCGACCACTTTTCCACAATAATATTTCTTCCTTTTTTCCTAGTTTTGCCTCTGTTATCCTAAATCTACTTACTTTTTCTGACAGGTAAACGCTGCTCACTACAACTACTACATATAATTATTCTATTTAGCTTATTAGGAGCGACGCTGTGAGGCGGTCACTGACCAGACAAGACCGCGATCGGATCCTCGTCAGTAAGACTACGACATAGTCCAACCATCGTTTAAAGTAGCGTCCTTGGAGACGATGGCGATTCCGTCACGAACGTAGCAGGGTTCAAATTGATCAGAATCGCTCACCGTTAAGCGATTAACGACTTGGACGTGGCGGCCTATGCGGCAGTTTTTGTCGAGGATAGCCCCGTCTATGAGGCTTCCTGAGCCTATCCCGACAGGGACTTTGCCCTCGGCTTTGATCGAGGATAATTCTTGTTCGGTTTCCATGTAGTCAGCTCCCATGACGATGCTGTTTCGAATGGTGACACCCTCACCGATGAAACATCGAAGTCCGATGACGCTGTTTTCGATTTTAGTGCCTTTGCCAATACGGCAACCATCAGCCAGTAACGAACTGGTGATCGTAGCGCCATCGACGACCGACGGCGGCAAGAAGCGAGCTCTTGAATACACTGGGCGATCGGCAGAAAACAAGTCGAAGGGAGGATTGTTTTTGGTGAGGGACAAGTTGGCATCATAGAAAGCGCGAATGGTACCGATGTCCTCCCAGTAGTCGTCGAACAAATGCACCTGGACCTTGCGAGATCGAATGGCGGCAGGAAAAACCTCCTTGCCGAAATCGTGATAGTTCGTTTTGTTAAGAACGTCGAAAAGCAACTCTTTGTTGAAAATATACAAGCCCATACTAGCTAAACAATCACGGCCTTGGGAAGGAATCCCATGGGCATCGATCCAAGCGGGACTAGTAGAAACCATATTGATTTCATCTTCCGTTTTTGGTTTTTCCAGAAAACCAGTTACGCGACCAGAGTCATCGCAACGCATAACGCCTAAAGCATGAGCAGCAGAACGATGAACAGGAATTGCAGCGATCGTAACATCGGCGTTGGATTTGATATGGGTTTCTAGCATTTTAGAGTAGTCCATATGGTAAAGCTGGTCACCGCTCAAAATGAGGACATACTTGCAATCATTCTGGTCAAAGTAACGAAGGTTTTTACGTACAGCGTCCGCAGTACCCTCAAACCATTCTGTGCCACCCTCCATCGTTTGTTGAGCAGCCAACAGCTCGACGAAGCCACCATTGAAATTATCGAAACGGTAGGTTTGACGGATATGTTGGTGGAGAGAAACACTCAAAAATTGCGTAACTACATAAATTCTATTGATACCGCTGTGTAGACAATTGCTGATAGGGATGTCGATGAGTCGATACTTACCAGCAAGAGGGACAGCTGGTTTGGCACGAATCTTGGTGAGAGGGAAAAGACGAGTACCGCGACCACCACCTAGGATCAAAGAAATCACTTGGCGCATATCATTGGGCATCAAAATCACTTAACCTAAAAAAAAACGAAAGGGAACACCAGGCAAGTCAACTCCACTAGAATACTCTAAACCGCTTAAGCCGGACAGTTTAGCAAAAGAAGAACGGACGGCGATTTAGAGCCAGTAGGGACCGCTGACTAGGATCTACCATCCCTCTAGGATTATGCGATCTTATTGCTTAGGCTTCTCACCAACGACCAGTTCGACGTGTTCAGACAATTCGCCTTCAATCAATTCAGTATAGCGATTGTCAGAAATACCAGTTCGCACAGATTTAGCCCTTAAGAATACACCATCAGAAATCCAAACATGGCGTAAATTCTGCGCAAGGGTCGCTGCGGCCTTTTCGTTGGCCGACATTTGTTTTGCAGTGTCCGCAACGAGTTGTTTTTGCTCGTCTACACCGTCAATGATTCTTCGGTCATCAGGATGCACTTTGTCCCGAGGTGGATAAAACCGAAGGGCAGCGTTGGGGACTCGGACGATGGCTTCTCGTTTATTAATTTGAAAGGATAAATTCGCGGTCATGCCTGGAAGCAATTTTAGACCGATGTTAGGCGTTTCCACAATGACAGGATATGTGATTACATTCTGCTCTTCCGTACTGCTCAAACGCACTTGAACAATCTTGCCTTGATCAAATAACTCTTCGGGATAGGCATCGACGGTAAACCGAACAACTTGGCCGTCGCTCTGAGCTTTGCGAATCATACCGATGTCAGCCTCGTCCACGGAGGCATAGATGTGCATCCGCTTGTCCATTTCCGGAGCCACGACAAACATTTCTGGCGTTTGAAATTGGGCAGCCAGAGTCTGACCAATATCGATTTTTTTCTCAATAACAACACCGTCACAGGGCGATAGGATTTCGGTGTAGGCGAGATTTGCTAGCGAGTTATCCAATTGAGCTTTAGCCTGGTCGACGTTCGTCTTCGAAACCAGCAACTCAGCATCGCGGGTCATGCGAACAAAGCGAAATTGATCCAGTTCAGCCTCCGAAATGAAATCCCGGTTGGCTTTTTTCAGTTCACCGCCACGTCGTTCGTCGTTGATGGCTTGTAGCTGAAGCGCCTCCGCTCTCGCGACCTCGGCTAGCCGAGTCTGAAGAAGAGCCTGGTCCCGAGCCACAGTCGACTTATAAATACGCGCATCGATACGGGCCATGAGTTGTCCCTCGACCACTTGGCTGTTGTAGTCGACAAATAACTCGCTTATCGGACCGCTAACCGAAGCCCCGACACTAACGCGATGAATGGGTTCCACTTTGCCGGTCGAGTTTACCGTCAGCGCAATATCGCCATATGAGACGCTCTGAGTTCGCCACAGAGGGCGATTGCGAACATCGAAATAATTTTTTATCGGAAAGTACGCCGAGGCCGCAAAACCTCCGAAAACTCCCGCCACTAGCAGTAGTCTAAATAACGTCTTCATGAAATCGTTTTCGTTGGCTGGAAACAAACACCAAAGCGATTCCAAAAGCAATCGCAAGTCCACCGCCACACAACCAGGATATCGGAATATGCTTGGTATCGTCACCAAACCACTTCGCTAGATCTTGTTCGGTGAATCTGGACATACCAAAAATGAGCCCATTGTGCAGAGTATGCAATAAGATACCTGGCCACAAAGAACCCGTTTGGATAGCGACGTACCCTATGGCTAAACCTAGAATAATGGTTGGCAATAGTTTTTCGATAGACAGAACGCTTCCAGCAATCACATGGAACAACCCAAAAAGGAGCGATGAAAATAAAACGCTACGATAGGCTGATAGTTTCGAGCGAAACGCGGACAAAACGAATCCCCGGAAAAAGAATTCTTCAGCGATCGCGGGGGCCAGAGCTCCGGTAAGAAAAACAACCAAAAAGGGAACAGCCAGGAAGTCAGCCTTAAGTTTTTGTTTATCCGCTTCGGTCAGTTGAGCAGCCAAACTCCAGCTTTCGAGCAGCAGGTAAGCCTCAAAAGCCACCATCCATAATCCGGCGCTCAGTAAAACGACTCCAATCACGTAGCCTACCCAACGCCCCACCCGTATCCATAGAGGCTCGCCAACGCCAGTTCCCTGGCCGAGTCTAAACGTGGTAGGGATGTCTATTCGACGGTACCAAGAATAAGTCAGCGGCATAAGCAAGAACAAAAGGAACAAAATCGCGGCATTGAAAAAAAGAGCCCAGCTCCCTTTCAACTCAATCATTCCTCCAAGGTTCGAAGCTACGAAAAACATAGGGAATAAAACCGCCAAATAAATAGCCAGTTCTCCCGCGTCGGGCAGCATCTGCGACTTTTTCGGGCGGCTGAATAGCTCCCACCACGACTCCTGCGATCCGGATGTAGCGGCTTCGGCGCCAAATAATCGAGCAGCAACCACCAAAGTAGCACAGGCATAGATGATCGTCGAAAAGACGGCAGCGAACGCGGGCACCATCGACGATTGGCCCGTCATAATGTCGCGAGAAAGCAACAGGATGTTTACGAGCGGTACGATTCCGAGCAAAGAAGTAAATTGCACATTGGGCATCAGGGTCACAAGACCCGGTCCAAGCGACAAAAGCATAACGGGTATCAGATACGCCTGGGCTTCTTTGAAGCTGCGGGCAAAGGAACAAAGCGCCAAAAGGATCGCGCTAAAGAACGAAGCAAATATTACCAATAAAGGCAGGATTTGGACAAAAACCCATACCGAAAACCCGTTCTTACCTAAGAGTGCTTGCCCCAAACCACCAAAGGAAAGCGTCATCCAAGTAGCAAAAAGGTTTGCCAAAGCAGTCAAAACGGCAACCGTAACCACCGCTACGTATTTGCTAAACAATAACGCGAATCGCGGAGCAGGAGTTGCGATCAACGCTTCCATTGTTCCCCGTTCGCGTTCGCCAGCGGTCAAATCGATCGCCGGGTACACTGCTCCAGTGATCGTCATCAAAATGAGCACCAGCGGGATGACTCCGGCAATAGAGGCGGAGAGATCTTCCCGTTCCGCGATCCCAGTCGCATTGAAAGTCATCGCGACCGGAAGCTTGCGATCGACCCCCTTTCGAATCATTTCGGCTTGGAAGTCATTAATCATTTGAGTCGCGAGACGAAAAACGGACAGAGCAGCCTCGCTGCGTGAATCATTTTGCCGAAACTCCGCAAGAATTTCGTAGACCGGCACTGTGCCTCGCTCCAACTGGACCTGCTCAATATTCATTCTGGTGATGACCAAGTCGAGTCGCCCATCTCGCAACGCTTTGGATAGAGTTTCTTGATCCGAAATGAAAACGTCAAATTTGGGTAATTGGTCCAAGCCAGGTTGATTGCTTCCATCAGGATCGGGCGTACTCTTGGCTGCCTCCGAGCTTTTTGGTTCGGCAGTCCGCGTGATCGTGATCGGTGAAACAAAACCTCGATCCATCGCCAGCCTAGCCTCAGCAAGCATACCCTGTAACTGATTCGCGGTATCCTCGCTCTCCGCCCCAATCACAAATACCGGATCCGCTTTGGTCTTGGTAACAGAGCCGATCACAAGCCGTTGCAGAGCCATACTCAAAAGTGGATAGACCAGGATTGGCATCAACACTAGCGTAAAGAGCGTTCGACGATCGCGGAGACTTTCTCTTAGCTCTTTTTGACAGAGTCGCCAAAGTCGCCCGTTACTCAAATACTTGTTCATGCCTCTGTTGACTGTTCGTTAGATGGAATAGCTACAGGGTGTGAATTTTCGGAAGCGTTGATGAAAGCAATAAACATATCGACAAGGTGTTTTTTTCCTGTCGCTTGCTGCAGTTCGCAGAGCGTACCTTCAAACTGAAGGCTTCCCCGGTGCAATAGTCCAAAGCGATCGCAAACTCGCTCCGCTTCATCGAGCCGATGGGTAGATAGAAGTACCACTTTTCCCCGTAGCTTTAGCAAATCGATGAACCGGAAAATGGCTTGACTACCAACAACATCTAGACCACGAGTAGGCTCATCCAGCAACATCACCGGCGGATCATGCATCAAACCTCGCGCTAACGTGACCCGCTGCTTCTGTCCAGTACTAAGCGTGCTGCAACGCTGGTCGATGAAACCGCCAAGATCGAGCAGATTGGCAAGTTCTTCCAGTCGTTCACGCGCCAGACTTTGGTCGACAGCATACAGATCTGCAAAGTACATCAACATCTCTCGTACGCTCAACCAAGGATAAACGCCATCATTGGTCGAAATGAGACCTAGCTGCCCTCGGATATCGGTGGATTTGTGGGTGGATCGCACACCGCCTATTTCAACGTATCCACTGTCGGGTTCCAGCAGGCCCATGATCATTCGCAGCGTCGTTGTTTTGCCGGCACCGTTTGGCCCAAGCAACCCGTAGACCTCCCCGTTCGAAACGCGAAACGAAAGGTTATTGACCGCGACAAGTGGAACCCCTCTCACATTGAACTGTTTCGTTAAGTTCTCAGCCGAGATCATTCAATTGTCTTCGAGGAGTAAATAGGGGTTCATATGCGTTCAAACACACTTTTCCCGAATGTCCATCATAGCATAGGTTTGTCAACTTACCCCCCAGCATTCGCCTCCAGAAATTTCGAGACCTTTTCTCGAACCCCCGGAATGATTCTTGACGCATTGGTAAAGTAGACTTTTTTAAGGATACTCGCGTCCAACCCTAGGCCATAGATTCGCCAGTTACCTTGTGGCGGTGGCTGTTTCTCTGAGTATTCAAAATACTCGTCCAGGGATTCGAGAAAGCGCCAATAGAGTCGGAGTCTGGCTTCGGGCCATGGACCATCAGTCCCAAGCAGGATGCGGTCCTGGTACTTTTCAAAAAAACGACGGGAATTATAGGGTTGACGACCAAGCTCGTTGATTCGGGAGGCGAATTCGATAACGAGATTTGGATTTTCCTCAAGCCAGCCGCCGAGTTCCGCCAAATCTTCGGCGTCGTTACCGAAGTGTGCTGCGATAAAGGTTGTTTGAGGGTGCTTAGCAATCACGCGATTGCGGGCCAAGTGTAGCTCCCTGCGAGACGGAAACTCAGGATTTGCAAAAGACCAATTGGGGTGAACCGTCAGTTCAAAAAAGCGTTCGTTCGATGGAGTGATGGGTTCAAAAAAAGCTCCCGGATCAGCGGTGTGCATGATCACGGGCAAACCAAGTTCGCCACAAACGGTCCAAATAGGATCCCACCTGGGATCGTCGATTGCTAAGAGCGCACCGTCCGGATCGCGATAAAGTAAACCAAAATCCTTAAAAATCTTAAGACCAGAAATCATTCCCGCAGCGCTCGCTTCTTTGATTTTTTCGACGACGCTCCGGACAAAATCGGGTTGATTGCAACCCCATGTAGCTGGCCGATCCAGTTGGCCGTTCCCTTGAAAGTCGATGTTAGCGAAAACAACAAAGCGATCTCGGTATTCAGACCATAGAAAGTTGCAATGCTCGTCCATTCGCTTAAACAAGGTCGCATCCAAGGAAACACAAACAGCAATGTTATTCCGATCCATCATCGCGACATACTGCTTGAGCAGGTCCGTGTCGTGTTTTCCTTTTATAAAAAAATGGGTATGAACATCGACCACCGGAAAAGATGCCCGGGTTATCATGGTCTCGGGCACCTTCAACTGGGATTGGACTAACGGAGAACCGACCACCGTATCCTGTGTAACCGAACCCAAACTGGAATTCGATTGGCAATTGGCAATGGAACAATTGAAAACAGAACAAATGGCCATCGAAAAAAGGGTGGCGAGGTTACGAAGGTAGTCGCAGCGGAACATAATCAAGTCAGATTCAGGGAGCGTGGATTTGCATCGCATTGGAATTGTTATGATTCTAGCACGGATTATTCATTCGCCGCAGGGCGTTAACCCACAGTGAAAAAAAGACGAATAGCAATTAGCCAAAAAACACTTATTTGACTTGCTAGGAACGAGGAAATGGCTCAAATAAAAATTGAATTGTACGCAGCCGACATCCCTTGGTTTTCATCGCTAAAAAGAGAGCGCGTCTGGAGGGACGCGATGGCAGTCCGACAGTTCAAACCGATGTTTAAGCGGCGCAACTGCGGACATTCTGTACTTAGGTGCATCGGTTTGCATTCGTTGCCATCGATGATTAAGATGACGGTGTCCGACCAACCATTATTTTCGCAAACAACTTTGAGAAGAAGAAAATGACCAAGGCATTCAAAGGCATAACACGCATAGACTACGAGGGGGTTGCGACTCGCGGCTGGATGGTCCGTATCACTCGAGATGGTATCCGAAAACAGCAGTTTTTCAACGATCGCGCCCTCGGTGGAAAAGCCAAATCACTCAAGGCGGCCAAGGGGTGCTACGCTCTATGGGTGGCCGCTGCGGGTCCGGTCAAAACCACGCGAAATCAAAAGACATCTCGCAACTCGTCCGGCAAAGTTGGTGTTCATCTTGTTCGAAACGTCGACGCACGTTGGGTGAATGCAGAATCCTTTGGATACTGTGCTTCGTGGGTGCTTGAGGATGGAACTCGGCAAAAATTAAGCTTTGCATGGAAACGCTACGGGAAAAAGATGGCCTGGGAGCTAGCCTGCTTAGCCCGAGAAAAAGAACTTACCGATCGGGGAATAGTCATCGCAGGCTTCGAAAAGAAATCCGGGAAAAAAGTAAAGATCCAGCCAGTGAGTCGACGGAGCTAGCTGCGGGTGTCCAGATGCATGATTTCGCAACGAAGCTCGAGGACAATGAGGATGGCTCACTGCTAGGTTCAATAGAGACAGACGATTTCATCGACGCAACGCTGAGTCAACCTTTGAAAATAGTCTACCGTGATGACAATTACGTGGCGGTCTTCAAACCAGCGGGCTTAATCGTTCACCGAAGCAAATCGACCTTAGAGCAGGAACCGGTCCTCCTCCAACGCTTGAGGGATCAATTACGTTGCCACCTCTACCCAGTCCATCGATTGGATCGGCCTACGGCAGGGCTGATCCTGTTTGGCTTGAGTGGTGCAGCAGCCGCTAAAATGGTGGAGCTCTTTACGAACCGAATGGTCGCTAAATACTATCAGGCCTTGGTCTACGGCCTGACCCCCGACGCAGGATTCATAGATCAGCCGCTCGGGGCCAAATCAGACGATGAATGGACGCAAGGTATCCATGACTATCGATTGCCACAAGACGCATTGACGCAATTCGAGACCCTGGCGAGATTTTACGTCTCCTGGGAAAATCCAGCTACCAATCCATCTCAGTTCTCGTTGTTGGAAATTAAGCCTATGACCGGCCGGTCGCATCAGATTCGTCGACACCTGAACCATATTGGCCACCCCGTGATTGGCGACCATCGACACGGAGATAAAAACCAAAATGAGTTGGCCGTCGCTGGTACGGGAGTCGTTCGTATGCTCTTAACATCCATGCGACTCGATTTTAGGCACCCCTATTCAAGCGAACTTCTGTCGATACTCGTCGGTAGAGGCTCAGAATTCGATCGCGTGGTCGCTACCATGGAACCACATCGCACAAAATCGGAGGGATCAGGTGTTAACACGTAGGCCAGGGGTCCTCAGCCGGACATGGCCCAGAGAGAGTAAATTCTTTTCTGCTTTAAGAACTGTTCAGTAAATACGGCCACTGGCTTTTTTTGAAGACATGCGATACACCAGGCGGTTATCCCAATGTGAAGAATCACTGCCTACCATAAAGCGCCGCCAGCAGGCCCCGACGAAATACCAGACGCTCCAAGTAGGACGATGACGCCCAGATAATACAGTACCATCGAGCTGACTATGTCTTTTGCGGCTTTGCTCTGCGCATTGTACTGTGCGCATCACTCCGGCTGAGATAATCGGACGAGGTTCCAACGCTCGGTCTTTCCGTTCTTGTGCAGCAATGCCGGTGCATGCCCTTGGGTGAGGTTGCTCAACCCAGCTTCCAGGACTGTATTCGCATTCGTGCCCACCGTCCAGGCCGCTCGCTGTGTCTTCTGATCGGCTCCGCCTTGGATGGGTAAAGTATTATCGGTCACGGTATCAGTATAGTTGCCTCTCAAAGCGCCTTTTTCATTGATTGCAATTTGCAAAATCAAGTGCGGGTGTTGCTGTTCGTTTTGCACCATTGCAAACACACCCAAGGGAAGCCATTTTTCTTCAGGTTGCGTTTGAGCATCGGCTCCTTCATTCGCCAAGTCGGACGCTTGCTGACTGAACTCTTCAGCCGTTCCGATTTCATTACCGTCCTGAACGACTTTGCCATTGAGGCAGGTAACGTTGCTTCCATAATCAAACGAGAGTGGTGTATTATTGCCATACCCGCAAAGGCCTGCAACCGCGTTCCAAGCCGTGGGTGTCCAAGCTGTGCTCGCGGCCCAACCGGCACCTGACCACGAGTTCGGATTGGAGCCGCGCCAAGCTTGTCCGTAGAGGTCAGGGCGATCGAAAGAACGACCCACTACGGCATAACCCGCAGCAGCACCCTCGGCCTCAGATGCCTGAGGCCCACGACGATTTGCGGCGGCAGCACCAAAAGCGGCGCCCTCAGCACCAGACGCCTTAGGGGCATTTCGATTTGCGGCGGCAGCTCGGGCAGCGGCTCCGTCAGCACCGGAAGACTTCGGTTCGTTGCGATTGGAGGCTGCAGCCCTCTCTCCGCCTGAAGGTTGAGACTGCTTATTTTTTTCTGCACCTGCAGCCCCAGCTTCTTTCTGTCCATTTTGAGATTGCTGTTTACTTTCGGACCAGTTCCCGCCCGGTGGCTTACCAGAGGGCTCACCTCTACCCTGTTTGTTTCCTTCCTTACCGCCTGGCTTGCCTCCGCGCTGAGCTTGAGCAAAGGACACCGTTAGACATAACATCATCGCAACTGCTAAACCGAAAGTCTTTTTGGACATGTTTTGAACCCTAAGGAAGAAAAGTAGGCAACACCACCGAGCAAATTTAATATTGCAATTTGGCAGGAAAAGGTTACCATAGCTGACAAGAACGCTTCCGAATAGGTTTCCCGGGAGTTTTTTATATCATCAGCACGGATCTCTGTTGCCTCCTGTTCAAGTCAGCGATCTGCCTACACCATTGTCGTACTGCGGACCAGTCCGTCTGACTGTTGCTTTGCGAGCTACGCCTAGCCGAGAAAGATGGTAATGACAGCGTGCAACGGCACTGCAGTCAATGGGACGCCCAATGCGATGCCGATGCAAAAGATGGCAGCCACGTTGCTCGAGCATGAACCCCTTCTGCTTAATGGATTCGACAGCGTAATATCACCAGCTTAGGAATCTTCCTGAGCCAAAAACGACCCACAGATTCTGCTGACGAGGCTTTAATCCGGGTGTTTCGTCAATCAATTGGACCGAATGGATCCCAGGGTAGTTTAGTGAATGACCAGTTTCGTCTTCTTTTTCGAACAGCAGCGAAACACATACTATTGTTTCGCCGTTGCTTGCGGGCGAATGTTGCCGATGAATAGTCGACCATCCGTGCGCCAGGAATCTCCGCCACCGTTACGTCCCTCTCGGATCTAGTGAAAATCGTCGGTTTGGGATCGTTCGTCTAGAATCCGATAACTGAAGTCCAAGGCCGTTAAAATCCGAAGAGGGAGTCTATTCGGATTTCTCTAGCTCGGGTGGCGAACCGCTCGAACGCAAGGCTTCGACTCTCACATTGATCGTCAGTGTCTTACCATCTCGCATGACGACAATTTTGTGACCATCACTGAGCGATGCTCGTTCGACACGTCCCTGCAGGTCACCTGGTTTCGAAATTGCGTTTCCGTCGAATTCCAAAATGACGTCGCCGCTTTGCAGCTCGGCTTTTGCGGCAGGGGTTCCGGCTCGTACATCGGTTACAACCGCTCCGCGGACCGTATCCAGGCCACGTTGCTTTGACATTGAACTATCGATGGACTGAATTCCTACTCCAAGGAAGGCTCGTTGAACTGTTCCGTGAGCCATCAGTTCGTCACCGATCCAGCGAGCAAGATTGACAGGGACTGCGAAGCCGATTCCCTGATATCCACCACTCGTGCTGGAAATCGCTGTGTTGATTCCGATCACTTCACCGTCAAGATTGACGAGCGGACCACCGCTGTTACCGGGATTGATAGCGGCGTCGGTTTGCAAAAACTCCTCGCGTGCTGTGATGCCGATACCGCGTGATTTGGCACTGATAATGCCCGCAGTGACCGTTTCATCAAGTCCGAAAGGAGCTCCCACCGCAATGACCCAGTCGCCGACATCCAGCTGATCGCTGTTGCCGATGGAAGCAGCTGGAAGACTAGGAGCTGATTCGATTTTGACGACAGCGATGTCGGACTTCGGGTCCGTCTTCCACTGCGTCGCTTCGAATTCTCGCCCGTCGTGAAGCTTGATCAGTAGTTTGTCCGCTCCGTTGACCACGTGGTTGTTGGTCAAAATAATGCCAGCTGAATCAATGATGACTCCCGACCCCATGCCAATTCGCTGCGGTCCGCTCGGCGACTTGGAATTACTCTCTGGCATGCCCTCAAAGAATCGCTTGAACAGCGGATTGTCACGGAACTCCTCCGGCAACGCCCCCCGCTGGCCCATGTCCTGTTGTTTCGACGAAATCGATTGTATCGTCACGACCGAAGGCATCACTTTTTCCGATGCACCGCGAAAGGCACCGGAGAGTGACTTGGCATAATTGTGCGATGCAACGTGTTGATCCGACTCCTTGCTTCCAACCTCGCGGTCTTTCCAATTGATCGTTGTTCCAGACATCGCAGGTGTGGCCCCATAGTTGAACGCACTGGCACCCATATAGACTGCCGACAGCATTAGTCCTGCTGCCATCCATTGGAATGATGTTCGTTTCATGCTTATTCTCCTTGTTCCGTCAGAATTCGAGGCATCGAACCGCTCGGCGACAGCAGAGCTATAAGGATTCATCGACTGATTCTGAACCGGATTCCTTCATCGCAAGTCGCGTGCCATAGTGAAAAAGCGAACGCGATGCATCAAAACACAGTGCAAAACCCCTCACCCCCAGCCCCTCTCCCCTAAAAGGGGCGAGGGGAGCAAAGTCAAAAAGATGTGGGTAAGTTCGGGGCGGATTGCCTCGTGGGGCAAACTGTCTCGCGCATTGTGCGCTCGAAGAGTACTCGTACCCAAGCACCTGTTTATTGTTTGGTAGATGCGTCAGGCTGTTTCAGGTGACGGTACAGAGTCTTGCGATCCACACCCAGAATACGGGCTGCCTCGGTACGATTTCCCTGAACACTTTCCAGCACCCGACGAATATAACGTTGTTCTACCTCCGCCAGAGTCTGTAACTCAGCGGGGTTCGAGGTATCAATATGAAAGGTTGAAGGTCGGTAGTCCCGAATGCGTTCAGGAAGATCATCGACAATCAACTTTTCGAATTCCGTTAGTGCCACCGCTCGTTCCATCACGTTCCTCAGTTCACGAACGTTGCCCGGCCAGTCGTAATTCAATAACCTTTCCGCCACAGATGGGAGAAAGTCGTTCACGTTTTTGTTCATCTCGCGAGCAAACGACTGCAGCAGGTTGCGAGCTATCAACAGTATGTCGGTTCCGCGAGCCCTCAAGGGTGGTAGCTCTAGTTGAATCACATTGATCCTGAAATAGAAATCTTCGCGGTAACGCCCCGCTTCTACGGCAACTTCAAGATCGCGATTGGTAGCGGTAAGAATTCGAGCATCGAAAGGATTTTCTTTGTCGCAGCCGACCGGCCGCACGGTCCGCTGTTCCATGGCTCGAAGCAGTTTTGCCTGTAGTGACAAAGGAAAGTCGCCGATCTCGTCGAGCAATAAAGTGCCACCTTGAGCCTGTTGAAAGAGTCCTTTTCGATCGGTGCGCGCGTCGGTAAAAGAGCCCTTTGCATGCCCAAACAATTCGCTCTCTAGAAGGTTTTCGGGAATTGCCGCACAGTTGATTGCGACGAAGGGGCCATCTTTCCGGGCGCTGTGACGATGAATGGCTTGTGCGACAAGCTCTTTTCCAGTCCCACTTTCTCCAGTGATCAATACGTTTGCATTGGTGGGTGCAATTTTCCGGATCTGAATGAATAGTTTCTGCATCACAGAACTCGTTCCAATCAATGCTTCGAAACTATCGGCTGGCTGGAGCTTGTCTGATAGTCGACGAACTTCTTCCTGCAAATTCTGGTGTTGAACAGCTCGATCCATGACGACGGCCAGCAATTCCATTTCTACCGGCTTCGTCACAAAATCCCATGCTCCAGCTCGAATCGCTTCTATAGCCGTTTCCATGCTGCCGAATGCCGTCATGACAACAACTGGGATGTCCGGACGATTCGCGACAACCCGTTCACACAGTTGCAGACCATTGAAATCAGGCATGTGCAGGTCGGTGAGCACGACTTGTGCATCCGTCGTAGGTATCGCCTCCAGGGCTGCGGTTGCTGAGGTGAACCCGCTGACCCTGTATCCCCGCAAGCCGAGATCGGTTTGGAGCAGATCCACCATGCTCCGTTCATCATCTATCACCAGAATATGACCCTTCATGACTGCGGCTCCAATGGCAAAACCACTGCGAACGTGGTGCCTTGTCCTCGAATACTATGAACCGTCATCCACCCGCCATGTTCCGCTACAATTCCATGGGCAATGGACAATCCCAGGCCTGTACCCTGACCAATGTCACGAGTGGTAAAGAATGGCTCAAAGACGTGCGGGAGGTCGCCCTCGGTAATACCATCACCATGGTCTGTGACTGTAATGCGAACGCATCTAATCCCCAGACTGCGGGACGATTCAGATGCGTCTTCATCGTAGAGGTGGGCTTCGATTTGAACGATGACCCCCGATGCTTTTGAAAGAAGAGCATTCATCAGTAGATTCGAGAACACTTGCTGAATTTGAGCGGCATCGATATTTACCTTGATTCCGGGTGGAAGTTTTTCTGTGAATGCAACCTGAGCGTTCTTGGTCTTGATGATAGGTTCCATCAGGCTGATGGTCACATCGATCACAGAATTCAAATCGCATAGCGACTGTTTTGGGGTAGAGCGGCGCGCGAAGTTGAGCAACTGCTGAACGATGCCCGTCATTCGAGTCGCTTCAGTTTGAATCGCCTTCGCACTCGTGATAATGTCTTGGCCACCGAGATTTCCGCCAGCAATAAGACCGGCTCGCCCGCTGACAACATTGAGCGGAGTGCCGAGTTCATGTGCAACTCCAGATGCGAGTCGCCCAACGGTCTTGAGGCGATCGCCGTGCCGCAATTGTTCCATAGCTTCGATGCGCTGAAACGTTTCACGTTGGACTGCTTGTTGCGATGTGTCCAGTTTCTCGCACATCTGGTTCAGGGCCGTCGCCAGTTGAGCAAGCTCATCCGAGCCACCTACAATAACCGGCGTACGAAGATTCCCGCTGGCGACCTGTTGTGTTTTGAGCGTCAGAGCCTGCAGCGGCTGACCAATCAGACGGACTCCGACCACAGCCACCAGGAGGCTGGCGGTCGCAATCAACGCTCCCATCAGGAAAATCGTGCGAGTGACCGTGTCCCGAGTGTACTGATCCCGGTGGGCGAGCGACTCGGACATTTCCAAAGCACCCAGCCGACCGTCCCCCAATTCGAACGGATAATAAGAACAGTACAACCCGGCAGGACTGGCTTCGCGAACACGAATGGATTTCAAATGCCCCACTGGAATACCACCGAGGCTCTGCAGCGGCACTACGGGCCGGGTCGCGTCGTCAACGGTATCATCGAGCCACACCCAACGAATACGAACCTGCTGTTCGTCCCCCTCGATCCCTGCAACTAATTGCAGCATGCCACCGCGGCCAGCTACCCTCCAAGCATCGCGCAGCATCGGTTCCACAGCCGTCACAAGTCGACCGTGATGCGCTGTCATTTCCTTTTCGAAGAAGTCAATTTCACGATGTACCGACAGGTATCCACTGAATCCGACTAGTCCGCAGGAAACAACCAGAAACAGCAATAGGATCTTGAGTGTTAACTTCATTTGAAAAAGAGGGATTGAAAACTGCCGAGCGGGCTGGGCGGCCCTTCGCTCTCCATGTCGCCCGTTTCACAATCGCAGTCGATTCTAATCATCTCCTTCGAGATAACCTTTTAACCGGTCCCACGACATAACCTGGATTGCGGGCCATCGCTTGAAACGATGCCTGTGAGCTGTCGCGAGCGGTAACTGCGAAGTTAACTCGGCGGCATCTTTGGAGGACAAGTATTCCTGATCTGCTGCCGAGAGGTCTTTTCTTGGGATCGAAATGAGTTCGTGTCCGTTCATCCGCTCCTTGTCGGTGGATTGGAGCACCACATTTTCTTGATCGAAGGCGATCAAGGTCGCTTCGAATTGAAAAGCGCCGGATTTGTCGGACCATTCCTTGGAAAAAGCTGACGGCGTCTGCGCGAGAAGTAAACAGACGGCGAAAAAACAACAACGCCGAAACATAGCAGTTCTCCTGGAAATCGCGAAAAGTTAAGGGCGCTCGATAGGACCCAATGCTCTGATTGTGTCTTTTTACATTGTTCATCAGTGTAGGAGAAGCCTTTTTTGATTCCAATCGGTTTGTTGAAATCCGCAAAATTTGGACACTTCTCGATTGATCAACACCGAAAGTAGATTGTTTTCTTCTTCCTGCCCTGAAATTTCCCTAACCCGATGGATTTTTAATGGAGCGATCGTGATGGAAAATGTCATTGCGAACGATCTGAATTTTTGAAATTCAGTTCAGGTCGAAAATTTTCAGTTCGAAGACAACGGTGATGATCAACCAGAAGTGCCAAAAATCCTCTAAGAACCCGAAATCGTTTCGAGTGCCATTGCAAACGGATAGACACGGTTTCTACTACATTTCGTGGCCTAAATGCTACAATGCAACTCAGTGACTACAATAAGATCCCCAAGTCAGGGGTGAGGGCGATCGGTTTATATGGTTATTCTGCTTGATCCCGAACCTGTTTCTTGTTTTCAAGGTCGAAAAATACTCTTTTTTAAAGGCTGCATCGTGACACGAGCGATTCGTTTTTTTCAAATGCTTCTCGTATTGACTAGCGTCGGACTCCTAGGAGGAGAAGTTGGTTCTCAAGAACCTTCCTTGACCGAGGTTTTAGCTTCGACGCCGAACGGTGCAAACGCAATCCTTTACGCTGACTTTTCGTCTCTTCGATCTTTGACGTCAGGATCGATGCTGCATGCGGATTTGCCTGAAGGGATTGGCGAAGTTCGCATTGCCGCCGATTTGAACCTCGACTCGCTCGAGCCTTCCTGGGAAATTGGTTACGTCACATTAGCTGGTTGGAAGAACGCGGAATCACTTGCGAAGTTAGTAAAAGGGTATGTCGATTCGATCGCAGGCAAGAGTGTCATTTGGACACCTCGACAATCCTACTTGGTGCCAATCGCCAGCAACGTGATTGGAATCGTCCGTCCGTCCGACCGCAAATTGGTAGCGATGTGGCTAAACAAAGAAGTCGGTACTGGCTCATCGGCATACCTAAAAAAGCATGCGGTTCAAGGTTCGAAGTTCATATCGCTACTGCTAGCCGTTGACCTTCTGGACACATGGTCACCAATAGCTCTAGAACAAAAACTCGTAGGTTTTGAATCTCTCAAGGGCTTGGATTTGCGGTCCGTTGCGACCACTCTTTCCTCCGTCCATGGAATTCGAATCATCGTTGGGCGGAAAAATCTAAACGAATGCATTATCAGTCTGGACTTCGGTTCCTCGCCAGCGAATTTGCTGCCTGTCGCAAAGAACTTTTTTATAGAGGTACTTCACAGAAACCACGCATCGATGCCAGAGTCCTCCAAATGGGTCGCTTCCATGGATGGAAACACCATTGCCTTTCGAGGAGCTATTACCGTTGAAACCCTCGACCACCTTGTAGGAATTTTCACCGTGCATCAGCAGGCTGCCAACATACCACCTGAAGGCCTTGAACCATTACAGGATCCATTGAGCGAGAGTGCTTTGTTGGAAACCAACAAAACCTACTATGCTAAGTCCACAAATATCATTAAACGCGTGCGGGACTACTCAGCAAGTAACACAGGCTCGCGCGCCCAAATGAACGGCCAAATGGCACGAAGACTTGACGATCTGCCAACCTTAAACGTGGATCCCGAGATAGTGAACTTTACAGTGGCCGTTTCTAAAGGACTGCGAGGCAATATGGTAGCAATGCAACAAACCAACATTCAAGCTGGGGAAGCGGCTCTGGCGAATAACGCTGGAGCGACACAGTACGGAAACACCGGTGGGTACTACGGGTACTACGGTATGTACCATGGTGGCACCAACTACGCCTACCAAGACCAATCGAACTCATTGAGCAAGTACCAAGATATGGCACAAGCTCAGGGCTTTTTATCCTACCGAGAACTGATAGCCAAAATCGATGCGATGGAAGCTGACATTCGGCGTAGGATGACCGAAAAGTATAAAGTGCAGTTCTGATCCAGACGGATGCTAACTGCTTGCAGTAATCAAAATCCTTCGACCTGAACGATTGGATTGAAAACCCGGTAGGAAGAATTGGGGTAGGAAAATACTTTTGAAACTCATCTTCCTACCCCTAATTTTCCTACCTTTCCAGTGATTGTTGCTGAATGCTCGACTTGTGCTAGCACCTTTGTGTGTCTCAATCGTACAGGCCGAAATCTTTGTCACGCCGTCCTATAGTGGATGGGCATGGGGTTTGGCGGATTTCGATTTGGAATTTGTCCGAGCCAACAGATAATAAAAAACCGGCGTCAACAGGATGCCGAAAATGGTCACTCCAAGCATGCCAGCAAAGACTGCTATACCAAGCGTGCGTCGCATCTCTGCACCGGCTCCCACGGCAAGTGCCAACGGGACCACACCCAAGATAAACGCAAACGACGTCATCATGATTGGACGCAGTCGCAGACGACATGCGGTAACAGTCGCTTCAAAACACGGGACGCCAGACGCTTGTTGCTCTTTCGCAAACTCAACAATCAAGATCGCATTCTTGCTAGCCAAGCCCACCAAAACGATAAATCCTATCTGGACGAAGATGTTGATATCCATGCCTGCCATAGCGATCCCAGCTACCGAGCAAAGCAAACACATCGGGACAACCAGAATGACTGCCAAAGGCATAGACAAGCTCTCGTACTGAGCAGCCAAAACGAGAAAGACCAGTACGACGGCGATAGCAAAGACAACAATGGCGGTGTTCCCTGCTCGAATTTGCAGGAATGTTAGCTCTGTCCATTGCGCGTCCATTCCCGATGGAAGTGTGTCTTTGACAATGGTATCGACGACCGAAACAATCGCGCCAGAACTGAAGCCAGGAGCAGACGATCCATTGACGGCTGCTGCGTTGACTCCGTTGTATCGCAGGACCATCGACGGGCCGCTACTTTCGGATACGTCGCAAAGTGCCCCTAACGGTACCATACCGCCAGCAGAGTTGCGAACACGGAACTGAGAAATCTGCTCTGGCCGCAACCGGAAACTCGAGTCTGCTTGCAAGTTCACTTGCCAAGTTCGACCAAATTGGTTGAAGTCGTTCGCGTAGGTTCCGCCTAAGAACAATTGCAACGACGAAAAGACTTCCTGCAGCGAGACACCGAGCGACCTGCATTTGCTGCGGTCGACGTCGACGAAAAACTGTGGCGTTGAAGCTCGAAAGCCATTAAACAATCCGATCAAACCAGGCACGCTGTTACCGGTACTGGCCAGTTCGTCCGCAGATAGCTGGAGATTGTCGAGCCCCAATGCACCCACATCCCGAACCATCACCTTAAAACCGCCGCCACTCCCCAGGCCGTCTACTGGGGGCGGGCCAAATACGGCTACTTTGGCGTCTCGCACATTCGCAGCAACCAACGCTCGAAGCTTGGCGGCGATCGCGTTGGCCCCAAGCTCAGCACCATGGCGATGATGAAATTCATCGAGAATCACATAGAACGAACCGAAGTTGGATCCAACGGCATTTTGAATAAAAGACTGTCCGTTTACCGCAATCGTATGTCCCACGCCCGGTACACCAGAACTTGAACGAGAATGGCTTGCGCCAGAATCGACTTCGGTGCCCCCCTCTTTTCCACCTCGCAATAACCTTTCGATTTCCTGCATGACCACACGTGTGCGATCAAGTGATGCCGAATCAGGCAGCTGCACATCGACCAGTAAATACCCTTTGTCTTGAGCCGGAATAAATCCAGACGGAACATGGGTCATGCCAAAATAAGTTAGCCCAAGCAGGCCAACATAGACAAGCACCACTACAAAACTGAGTCTCAGTAGGCTGCCGACCACCGAAGCGTAGATGCCGGATGCAGTATTGAATCCGGAATTAAAAAGCTTAAAAAACCAACCCAATGTAGCATTGATAAGCTTCGTGAGTGGGTCTCGCTGCTCGGCTTTTGGACGCAATAGCAAAGCGGATAATGCAGGGCTGAGCGTCAAAGAATTCAAGGCCGAAAAGAAGGTCGAAACCGCAATCGTGACCGCAAACTGCTTAAAGAACTGTCCCGTGATTCCGGTAATAAAAATGCACGGTATGAATACGCACATGAGCACTAGCGAAATCGCAATGATCGGACCGGAAACTTCGTCCATGGCTTTCCTCGCCGCATCTCGCGGCGTTAGCCCATGATCGATTGCATGCTCGACTGCTTCCACGACCACGATCGCATCATCGACCACAATACCGATTGCCAATACCAAACCGAACAAGGACAGATTGTTGAGGCTAAAACCGAGTCCTGCCATCACAGCAAAGGTGCCCACAATCGCTACCGGGACGGCAATCAACGGAATCAAGGTTGCCCGCCAGGACTGCAAGAAAGCCAAGACCACAATTGCAACTAGAATAATGGCGTCTCGCAATGCCTTGAACACTTCGGTGATCGACTCCGAAATGAAGGGAGTCGTGTCGTACACAATCTTATAGTCAACGTCGTCAGGGAACAACTCTTTGAGCTCCGCCATCCGTTTGCGAATGGTTTTCGCAGTGTCGAGAGCATTGGAACCTGGCAATTGATAAATAGCCAATCCGACCGACGGGCTTCCGTCGAGCGTACAAGCTGTGTCTTGGCTCTTGGCTCCGAGCTCGATCCCGCCTAATGATTGTCCATCTGCTGACTGTCGCTTTGCCGTAACAACGTCTTTAAGACGCACTATTTGTCCACTTTGTCCCGATTTGACAATGATGTCCCCGAACTCCTCGGCTTCGGTCAAACGTCCGAGAGTTGTCAGGGTGTACTGAAACAATTCGCCAGCGGGGACAGGTGGACGGCCGATGGCGCCCGCAGCCACTTGCACATTTTGTTCGCGTAACGCTAGCAACACATCGGGTGCAGTCGTCCCCAGAACGGCGAGCCGTTCTGGATCCAACCACACTCGCATGCTATAATCGAGCTGACCTAGGAACGAGACGTCACCCACTCCTTCAAGTCGAGCAAGTTCATCTCGCAACCGGATCGTAGCATAGTTACTCAAATAGAGTTGATCCCTTGAGTTTTTTGGCGAAACAACGTTGACGACCAAAAGAACATTGGCTGATTTCTTCTTGACGCTGACTCCGGTTTGTTTGACTTCGCTGGGCAAGCTTGGTAGCGCAAGATTGACGCGGTTTTGGACCAAGACTTGTGCCATATCCAAGTTCGTTCCAATATCGAAGGTGACGGTCAAGTTATAGGCACCGTCATTGGTAGATTGAGACGACATGTAGAGCATGTTTTCAACGCCGGTCACCTGCTGCTCGATCGGAGCCGCGACCGTGTCCGAAACAACCTTCGCGCTGGCTCCTGGATAGAAGCAAGAGACTTGAACGGTCGGCGGAGCGATCTCGGGATATTGCGCGATCGGCAGAGTCCACACAAAGATGGCCCCGATCATCGTTATGACGAACGAAATAACACCCGCAAAGATAGGCCGATCAATAAAGAAATGTGACAGCACGGTGTATCCTTCGGATGGCTTATTACGGGTTGGTTTTTGCAGCAGGAGTTACCGCGTTTGATTCGCTCACGTTTGACGATACGACCGTGGCGGGATTGGTTCCCGTGGCAACGGTTCGAATACTGAGTTCTACCAACTCCGGCTCGACTGATTTACCGGGTCGTACAAGTTGTAATCCGCGATAGATCACCTTTTGCTTAGCCTCGATCCCAGACCTAATAACACGCATCGCGCCACGCTGAGGACCTAAAACCAAGTTCTTGCGTTGCGGAATATTGTCTGCACCAACGACATAGGCAAATTTGATATTTTGGTCGGTACCAATCGCTTGCTCGGGAATGAGTACACCAAGATACGATTCAGAAACAGGAATGCGAATCCGAACAAAGAGTCCGCCCGTCAGCATCAAATCTGCATTCGAAAAAACTCCACGGACCCTGATGCTACCCGTCGCGGAATCAACCCTGTTTTCGACAAAGTCGATTTTTCCAACATGGAGAAAATCCTTCTCGTCAGCCAACTGCATTAAACATGGAATCTCTAGGCTTTTCGAAGCTTTTCGCACAGAAGCATCACCGGGGGACGATGTTTCAACCGTATCCTTCGTAGAGGATGTATCCACGGATGGGTTCAATCGTCGCAGGTATTTCAGCACCGTTCGCTCGTCGATATCGAGATAAGCAAAGATCGGATCGTTCTTAACAATGCGAGTTAGTAACGTGCCACTTCCAAGGCCGCCGGTGACCATGTTGCCAGATGTAATAAAAGCACGATCGATACGGCCTGCAATTTCGGCTCGAATATCTGTGTACCTGAGATCCAATGCCGTCCGGTCAGCGTCGGCTTTTGCAGCCACAACAGCAGATTCCGATTCTTTGACGGCTGAAAGCGATTCATCATACTCTTCTCTGGAAACAGCGCCCGTTGGCAACAAAATTTTGTAACGTGCAAACTTACTCTGGGCGAGTTCCTTCTTTGCTTCCCACAGTTCGATACGAGAAGTCGACTGTTCATGGATTGCTTTGTAGAGATCTGGCTCGATCCTGAAAAGCAATTGGTCCTTTTCAATCTCACGACTTCCATCTTGAAACTCGACCGACTTGATGAAGCCTGAGACACGCGAACGCACCTCGACTGTTTCACTCGCCTCGGTTCGACCAACGAAGTCATCAAAGTCGGTTATCTCCTGCTCTATCGCGGTCGCGACTGTCACTTTCGCTAGTGGAGCCCCCCGTGCAACCGGCTTATTTGCGGAGCAACCCAACACCATGCTCGCAACAACAACGAGTACATTTGGTAAAAGAGAAAGACAGAAAGGGGTGGCGAATTTTGTGAGCACAGGAGATCCAAGTCGACTAAGAGTTCGTAGTTCGCTGAATGATGGCGTCGTACGTGGCATATTTATAAAGGTCGCCGAGCGTAGGATAGTTGAAGCACACTCGATTGAAAAGCTCCGCTCCGGCATCCATTAGCATCGCGACGAGGCCGATGTGGACCAGCTCGGTCGCTTGCTCGCCGATGACATGAACACCCAGTAATCGCATGTCTTCGCGGCGGAAAAGCAACTTTAGGAAACCTGTCCGATCGCCGATGATCTCGCCACGCGGGATGTCTGCGTACCTAGCGCGACCGGCGATGAAATCGATACCCTTGGCTCGGAGCGATGCCTCGGTCTCGCCGACCATGCTCGCCTCGGGAATCGTGTAGATTCCAGTCGGAAGAAGTGTCGCGAGGTCGCTCTTTAACAAAGAATCGAAGGCATGGAAGACAGCGACGCGAGCCTGTTCAATACCAGTAGCGGCGAGCGCGGGAGGGCCGACGGCGTCACCGGCGGCGTAGATGTGCGGCACCTCGCTCTGGTAGTGCAAGTTTACGGGCACGAGGCCACGATTGCCCGGCGTGATGCCAGCGGCGCTGAGGTTCAGGTCGGTGGTGTTGCTCTGCCGCCCCGCGCAGACGAACACGCCGTCGCATGTGAGAGTCCGGCCCGAGGACAGCGTGAGGACGACATTTTCGGAATGAGACGCATCGCACGCGACGACCCGCTCTTTCCAATGAAACTGTACTCCATGCTCCGCCATCGCCTCCGCGAGGGCTTTGGAAATCTCCGCGTCGAGAAATGGCATCAAAACGTCGCGGCCATCGACCAGATGGACTTCGACTCCAAGCGCGGCAAAGGTACCAGCGTATTCGCTGCCGATCACACCACCGCCGATCACAACGAGCTTTTTTGGCATCGCCGTGAGTTGGAGTATTTCGTCGGAGTCATGCACGCGGTCATCCTCAAAGCAAAACTCCGGCGGTCGCAATGGAGAGGAGCCCGTGGCGATGAGGACTTTATTGCCGCGAATTAGAGTCTCCCCGCCATCAGCACTCACGAACCGAATCGTATGAGGATCAACGAAGTTTGCCTGGCCTGTGTAGCGAACGACGTGGCGCAGGTTGAGCCTCGCAGTTGTTCGATTGCGTTCAGCCTCGGAGACGTGGTTGGAATGGTACATAAAGTCAACTACTGTCGCTGCACGCTGAAGTGCAAGATCAACTCCGAAGAGTCGCCGCGAGCGATAGCCACTGAGTACGAGTGCCGTCTCGCGCAGTGTCTTACTTGGTAACGTACCGGTATTGGTACCCGCACCGCCCAGATCGCGAGCTTTTTCGACGAGTGCGACCCGTTTGCCAAGGAGACCGGCAGCACCAGCAGCGCTAGCGCCAGTTGGGCCGCCGCCGAGAACGATGAGATCAAAGGTTTCGGACATGCTTTTATGCTACCCGTACGCCTCCATACTGTCTATACCTTGACGGTCGACGACTGGCTCCCTAGATGGCCGTACTGCTTACTCCAAACTAAGAAATGGGGTCAATCTGAGCCGCAGGCGCTAGCCAAATGGCACTCACTTTGCGATTTCGTGAACCGGCGGGCGCTAGCCCCGGGCCTGAATTTGCTGCGAATTCGCCTAACGCCCAATGGCACTCACTTTCGATTGTGTTCTCTTGTTAAACCCGAACCGTTTCAGGAGCAACTGCCCAAAGGGGTTAGCTCGAATATTACGAGGAAGGGATGAAATGAGTATTCAGGAAGTCAAAGTTTATGTTGGTGTTGATATCGCCTCATCGAATTTGGATCTTTTTGATCCTAGCACTGGAAAGTCCCAACGTGATGTTCGTCATGGAACCCAGCGGCAATGTGCGATCAATCCTATGCATGGCTACGCTGGTTGCAATTCGGTTCAACCCGAAGATCAAAGCCTTCTACGCGCATCTGAAATCAAAGGGCAAAGAATCCAAAGTCGCGATCGTCGCTTGCATGAGGAAGTTCAACCCTACACGGAACTACCTCATTGAGACGGATCAAGTTTGGGAATCAAAATGAGCGTGTCGCGGTAAGACGACACGCTGCCGATGTCTTCCCATCGGCAGAGTGTATTCGTTCACGGTTTGCTCTCGGATCAACTTACCTGGGCGAACATGGCCAACGAGATCATGGCGAGACCAGAATTCATCGATCGCTTTCGAGGAAGTCGTCATGTTGCCCGCTATTCGAGAATCCTTCGCCGAAGCTGTCTTCTTCAAGCCATCGCCGATCGTTTCGAGGGTCATCTTTATTGGAACACCGCATCGCGGTTCCGCCTTGGCGCAACGAGCCATCGGCAGTATCGGCTCACTCCTCATCGAGCAGCCCGGTAAGTTAAAAGCGGAGCACGATCGACTGCTCAAAGGCAATCCAGGTGCATTCTCTGAAGAATTTACACGCCGTGTTCCCACCAGCATCGACATGCTAAAACCCGACAGCAAATTGCTCCAAGCGATCGACTGTTTAACGCCTAATCGTCGCGTTCGAATGCACTCGATTTATGGGACGGGACGTTGGATGCCTGGAGACGGCGATTCCGACGGCGTCGTGCCGGTTTCCAAATCTAAACACGCTGGAACAGTGAGCGAATTACCGGTCAATGAAAAAACCCCCTAAACTTCCTGCGGATCCCGAAGTTATTCAGAATGTACTTTCCACTCTTCGCCAACATTATTTGAAACTCGCGCAGAAAACGGAATGAAGCTCTGAGAATCATTTTCCATTCCAAGTTGTTAATTGCGAAAAGTGCGTTGACGGTCGTCGCGGTTTGTCTATATTTGGACCTGAACCATTACTAGTTTCGCAAGGAAGCGCTGCTCATTTTATGTGGAGAATGTCGTGCGGCAAAACCTTCGGATCATTTGTTTAGCGTTTCTGTGGGGAATTACTCCCTGCACTTGGATCTATTCGCAGCCGCCATCGACGGCCCCATCTGCTGCGAAAGCACCTGCCGCGAAAACCGCCGCAGAGGCGATTGTTGAGACCATCCGAAAAGAGGTCGCCGCATCCGTTGTCGCTGTCAATAAACGGGATGCAAAAGCCGTTGCGGCGTTTTGGACAAAAGAAGGCGAATACATAGACGAAACCGGACAGACTTTTATTGGCAGAGATGCTATTGAAAAAATCTACATCGAACTCTTTGCAGCACAACCCGACGCCAAGCTCCAACTCGTTACCGATTCTGTGCGAGTGCTGAGCGACAGCGTGGCAATAGAAGATGGGCAAGCGGTAGTCGAACCTGCGTGGGCTGGGGCTTCCGGCATTAGTAAGTACACAGCGGTGCATGTCAAGGTAGATGGAAAATGGCTGTTGGCTTCGGTGCGTGAGACTTTGGTCGACACGTCGTCGCCGTCCGACGATCTGAATGACCTTGAATGGCTAATTGGTGATTGGACTTTAGAGGAGAATGGAGCTCGGACCGATTCGAAGTGCCGGTGGATAGTTAACAAGAAATTCGTGGAGCGCAGCTACACGACAACTCAGATCGGCGGCACGATGACATCCGGCTTGCAAATCATCGGTTGGAATTCGCAAGCAAACCACGTGCAGTCCTGGAACTTCTCAGCCGATGGCGGGCACGCAATCGGAATCTGGTCTGCTACCGAGGGCGGATGGCTAGCCAAGGTAAGCGGTACCACCGGCGAGAGCGTTTCCACAACCGCTGTGAACGTCCTCAAACGTTTGGATAGCAATGCTTACGTTTGGCAATCGACGGACCGAACCATTGGCGACGTCCGACTACCGGATACCGACGAAGTAGTTATTCGTCGCAAGCCAGCGGCCAAATGATCCCAGGTACAGCGATCGACGATTGACAACCAACGGTTCTACCCACTGAAATAAAAAAATCCTTTCTCGGAGTCTCAAATGACGAAACGTTTTCTGTTTATTGTGCTTTGTCTAGCGATTGTTGTTACCCCATCGGCTGATTGCTGGGGCGTTGGCCGCGGCGGAGGAGGCGGAGGAGGCGGTGGGCGTGGCGGCGGAGGTGGCGGCGGAGGTGGCGGAGCTTCTCGCGGTGGCGGCGGTGGATTTTCTGGCGGTGCTCGCCAGAGTCCTGGACCATCGTTCGGTGGTGGTGGTGGCGGCGGGATGAGCGGAGCGTCACGTGCAGGTGCAGGTAACTTTGGAAACGCGGGCGGTTTCAATCGTTCACAGGGCGGTTTTAGTCGTCCACAGGGCGGGGCTGGAGGCATAGGAGGTTTTGCGCAATCAAATTCACAACGTCCTGGTGCCGCAGGCGCGGGTGAGGCAGGAAACCGTGGCACAGCTGCACAAGGTGGCGCAGGGAATCGATTCAGCGCACCTAGCCAAAATCAGCTTAGCGGATTCCTTGGGTTGCCATCCGATGAAGGCCTAAGCCACGCTAACTCAGGTGCAGGCAGCATGTCTCGTTCAAGCCAAAAGCCTTCCAGTAGAAATGATTTTGACGTTAACTACGGTTCGAAGCAAGGTGCAGCCGGTGGCAAGGCAGCCGGTGCAACGGTCACTGGGCCTGAAGGTAATACAGTAGGTAAGGGGGCAGCCGTTGGTCCGCAGGGTGGCGTCGCCGTAGCAGGTGGCGTTCGGGGGGCTGAAGGCGGGATTGCCGCCCGAGGTGCCGCAGTCGGTCCTGGCGGTCAAGTCGTTGCGGGTCGTGGCGCAGTTGGCCCAGGCGGCAATGGCAGAGGTGGATTGGTTACCGCTGGCCCAGCCGGTGTCGGAGCGGGATTCATTCGTTCAACACCCGCAGGACGCTACACCGCTGCGGCTGCAGTGCGAGGCAACTACAACAACTGGGGCATCTATGGACGAGGCTGGAACGCTCAATATCCAGGGGCATGGGTTGCTGCCGGGTTGACTGCCGGTGCCCTGTGGAACGCCTCTACATGGGGAACCGCGTCCGGCTTTTGCGGATACAGCGAACAACTACCTGTCTACTACGATTACGGTAACAGCGTTGTGTTCGAAGACGACAACGTTTTTATCAACGGAGACAGCGCCGGTACAGCCGAGGAGTATTACGACCAAGCGACCAATCTTGCTAAGACGGGCGCCGAGGCCGAAGCACCGGCCGACGGAGATTGGTTGCCTCTTGGTGTTTTCGCACTTACGAAGACAGACCAAGCAAAGTCCGACGTAACGATTCAGCTCGCCGTCAACAAGCAAGGAATCATTCGAGGCAACTACACAGATTCAGCTACAAAAAAGAATCAAGTAGTACAGGGTTCTGTTGACAAGGAGACACAGCGGTTTGCATTCACGGTGGGGGACAATAAAACAAATGTCATCGAAACAGGTCTCTATAACCTGACCAAGGACGAAGCTCCTGCCCTGATTCACTTCGGAAAGGAACGCACTGAGCAATGGCTGCTAGTGCGATTAACGAACCCAGAAACTGCAACGAATCAGCAGTGATCGGCTCGTGCCCTAAGAACGCAATCGGTTTGGCGATCCTAGCCCTTAGAGCGCCAAACCTGTTGCGAAGATCCGGGGCGAATCCGGTCCTTCGCCCTGTCAGACGACTTTTATATCGAGAGTTCGAACTGTAAATTCTCGATTGTTCCGGTAAACGCAAACGAGCCTTTAAACGGGTAGGCTAGTAGGAAGTAGGCCCTCTTTCGCTCGATTCCGTTCAAAATAAGCGTTTCAAAATAGAAGCCGCGAATTAGTATAGAGAATCGTGTTCTCCGATCTTTTTGATGAGTTATGACGGTTTTTTTAAATGTTCTCTATGCTCAATTGGCTCTCGCAGTGGTTTCGGCCTAGTCGATCGATTTTGGATCAGGCTCAGGCTCACATGACTTTTGGTCAATCGTCGCTAGGGAATACCGTTCGACGGACGCGGCAGTTTCTCACGAAACAATTTTGGGTGTGGCCGATCATTGCTGTGATCGTGCTATCCATCGCTGGATACGTTGTAAGCAGTTCTATCAATCGAACGATGATAAACAGCCTCCAATCAGAACTCACCACGCTTCTCAACGTCGAGCGAGCGATGTTGGAAAAATGGTTCAAGGTTCAGGAGGCGAGCGCCCTGACGCTGGCCAATGACCAACAGGTCCGAAGAACAGTTGTCCAGTTAATAGCCGCCAGCAAGCTACCTGCGTCGTTGGACGGAACAACCATCGTCTCCAAGTCGTCGCTTGAAAATTCTCCAAGTGCAGCCGAGCTTCAAGCTGTATTGAATGATGAGCTTGAGGCAAGCATGTCGTCACATGATTTTGTCGGCTTTGTTGTAGCCGACAAGCAGCAACGCATCATCGCTGCACGCACTTTAGCATTGATTGGGCAAACCGTCCCTCAGTATGAAAAGTTTTTTACTAAAGCATTGGAAGGTGAGCCGACAGTCAGCGTTCCGTTTCCGAGCGTAGCGATGCTCAAGGACCGATCTGGTCGTATGCGGACCGAAACGCCAACCATGTTTGTTTGCGCTCCGATCCGAGATGACAATCTGCAGGTCGTAGCCGTACTGGCGATGCGGATTCGCCCCGAGCAAGAGTTTACCCAGATTCTACAACTCGGGCGATTCGGCGAGTCGGGTGAGACCTACGCTGTCAATTCGCAAGGGCTGATGGTTTCCAATAGTCGCTTCGATGATCGGTTGATGCTCTTGGGTGTGTTGCCGGACCAAGAGGACTCGGCGTCGATCCTCAAAGTTCAAGTGCGCAATCCGGGTGGCGATCTGACCAAAGGCTTTCGACCCAAAGTGCGCCGGGCTGAGTTGCCTTTGACCGAGATTTGTGCTGCTGCGGTGAGTGGTTCATCGGGTGTGAAAATGGTGAGTTACGCTGATTATCGAGGTTCGCCTTCGGTGGGAGCTTGGACATGGCTACCCAAATACCAACTTGGTTTGATCGCCGAGATCGACGCGGCAGAAGCCTTCCATCCGCTTACGATACTCAACTGGTCTTTCTATGGCTTGTATGCCTTGCTGGTCGTCAGCGCGGTCGCCATCTTTGCCTTTATGATGGTCGTTGCGAAGTTGCAGCGTGAGGCCCAGAAGGCAGCCATCGAAGCCAAGCAGCTTGGACAGTATCGACTCGAAACGCGATTAGGAGCTGGAGCGATGGGGATCGTCTACAAAGGGCATCACGCCATGCTCCGAAGACCTACTGCCATCAAGATGCTGGCGGTGGATAAGATCAACGAAGCCGCAATCGGAAGATTTGAACGCGAAGTTCAGATTACTTGCAAACTCAATCACCCGAATACGATTGCGATCTATGATTTCGGCCGCACACCGGAGGGAGTATTCTATTATGCGATGGAATATCTCGACGGGATCGATTTGCAAACGCTGGTCGATCGTTATGGTCCGCAACCGGAAGCGCGCGTTGTCCACATTCTCCAACAGGTTTGTGGCTCGCTTTATGAAGCCCATTCACTGGGCCTGGTGCATAGGGACATCAAGCCTGCCAACATCATGTTAAACCGTCGAGGCGGTGAATCGGATGTCGTCAAAGTATTAGACTTTGGCTTGGTGAAAGCCCTCGACGATGTGGATTCATCGAAACAATCGGGCGGGTTTTCGGGAACACCGCTCTACATGTCCCCCGAGTCGATTCAGACGCCAGATGGTGTCGACGGCCGCAGCGATCTCTACGCCCTCGGCGCTGTAGGCTATTTTCTGCTGACGGGACAAACGGTTTTTCAAGCTGGCTCGCTCGGCGAGCTTTGTCAGCAGCACATTGTTAGTGTTCCAGAGTCCCCCTCGCAACGGCTTGGGCATGCCGTTTCAGCAGGACTCGAAAATGCGCTTTTGGCTTGCCTGGAGAAGACGCGTGCCAGGCGTCCTCAGACCGCTCGCGATTTATCCAAGTTACTAGAGGCCAGCGCTATCGCCAAGCGTTGGACTAAGGACGATTCGGAAGCTTGGTGGGGACGCCACGAACGCGAGCTTGCGAAATCGAACGATGTTCAAAACGGTCCAGCTAATGCAGGCACCGTTCCACCGGCCGCACGTAACAACAGTTCCGTGATTGCCACGTCCGGTTTCGATCAGACCATTGCACCCGACGCTCGCTAAGGCTGGCTAAAGCAAGATGCGCAACAAGCCCGAAACACCAGTGAGAGAATTGATAGTTTGTCCAGTTTTTGAAGGTAAAAACCGCTCAGCGAAGCACCTGTACATAAGTAAACTGGCATAACCATCACCCGTTGACACAACCGGAGAAACGAACATGGATTTACAGGATGATCGACATCCGATGTCGTTCGCTTGTGCCCATGTGCATTAGCCGCCATGGCACCGGCGATCGCAAACGCAGTGTGTATCTCCCCTAGCGTCTTCAAGTCCTAAATTTGGGGATGGCCACAGTGTAGAACGGCACTCCGTGCCGTTTTTCTCGGCACGGAGTGCCGAGCTACTTTTTGTTGCAACCCTATTTATTAGTGTTGAAGACGCGCTGGCTGCTCCTTTGCGCTTTGAGCAACTGGTAGGATCTTGACCTTGATTATTTTGGTTTTTTTTCGCCGCCTTTCTTATCGGGATTCCTATCACTGTTCGACGGACGATCTTTTTTGGATTGATGGGCTCGGCAAAAGCTTCATGCAGCGGACCGCGTGTCAACGTTGCAACGCTCGCTTCGTCTTGGAATTCCATCGCAATATTTGTCGCTATTTGTTCGGGCAAACCGTTCGCCACAAATTGAATGCAAATGTCCTCATTTGAGAAAGATTGAATCCGCTCTCTGTTTTATCCATTATCTCCTGTTCATGTGCGATTCGATCCTGTCCTGTTTTTTACAGGAGGCAACAGAGTGAACGGAGGATCAAAAACGCCAGCGAATTCAGGCCCGGGGCTAGCGCCCGCCGGTTCACGAAACCCGCAAAGTGAGTGCCGGCGTTTGTTTTTTCACTAGCTCGCGCGTCGAGGTATTGGTGTTAGAAACCACCACCCGATTGACCAGCCTTCACACCTGCCGCAATGGCTTTCATTACGCCGTCTTCCAATGACAAGCGAACGACGATTCCGCGTTCAATCGACTGGCTATCGATTAGGATACGATCGTATCCTGCCGAGGCAGCGTTGAGCATCGCTTCGGAAATAGGGGTTGGCTCAATGGATTGGACGTAATTCAACAATTGGGACAAAACCAAACGCATCTTAACCAATTCCGCTGGCGCGGCGGGCTTGGATGTAGCGCGATCAATCGCGCTTTTAAGGCCTGCATCGCAGTTCTTGCCGACAGAGATGTGGACTGCCTTGGGACCGGTTGCAATCGCTATCGTGACGGAGCTACCAAACACCTTCTTGGCAGCTTCGGCTGCGTTGGATGGCAAAGCGATCGCTAACGTATGGAGATTGAAACCAGCATGCTTGCCCGCGTTAATTTTGAGCTGTGCCGGTGAATTTTCTTTGGCGAGTTCGGCTGAGATTTCACCTGCGAGGGCTTCGATTTTGGAACCGTCGGCAACCGAAACACTAACAACGATGTTCAAAGCGCTTTCGACACTAACGTCGACGGCAGATTCCATTTTCCCAAGCTTGGCGCTCTCCATCAAGATATCAACCGCTTTATCGATAAGCTCTTTTGCCTTAGTAGCGGATGCGGAATCCTTGGCGCCTTCGTCGATAGCCTTGTAAGCTGCCTTAAGCGATGCATCGAGAGTCTTTTCCAGTTGCTCGATTTCTTCTGGAGCAACTAGCTGGAACGATTGCAGTACCATCATGGAACCGTCCTGAGGAATTCCAGCGACCGCTGTCTTGCTCGCTTTCATCTTTTCCATTTGCTTGGCATATTTGGAATCGGCCATGAACTGGGAGCCGAAGTCTAAAACGGTCCGCTTCTCTGCTTTGTTAATAGCCAATCCAATCACGAGCTTTTCTGTACCCTCTATGCCTTCTTGCATTTGAGCGATCATTTGTTCGGAGGTCGCACGAGCCGATTCCGCATCTTCCGCGTCAAGGTTTCCTTGTGCGGCCATTCCCTGATCCAATCCGGCTTGCATCTGACCGACGATGAAGTCGATGACCTCATCGGGTATGTTTTGCGGATTGACCTGAACCCGAACGTCGTACTTTTGAATCATCTTGGGCAGGACATCGCCCATCGTTTCGGGAATATCCGAGAGTGCGTCTTCCGACTGTGCGACATAAAGCCATTTGCCGACCTTTTTTGCGTAGATCGGATTGCCGAAATTAAATTCGTACAGACCGTCACCCAGATCGTTGGCCTCACCGAACACGCTGAGTTGGTCGAAAAATTGTTTTAGATCATCGATCGGCAAGCAGCCGATCGGAGCAGGTTGTCCGTTTTCATCGAGGTTCAAAAAAACACCCAGCGGGCGAGTCCTATCAAGTCCGCCAGCATATTGGTTCAAAATAGTGGAGATACCGCCCGCCGCAGCCCCGGCACCGACCATGCGAGCGATGTGCTGAACGTTGGGAATCAGGGAATCCATCGCGCTGATCGCAACGACTACCACGGCACGATCGTCTGTTTCGTTTGCAACGGCCGCTGGCGCTGCTTTTGGCTTGGAACCCTGAGCAATGCATTGGTCTGGTGAATTCAAAGTCGCCAACCCGAGGGTGGCGGTACATACCGCTGCAGATAACCATCTAAATTTCATGAACAAAACTCCATTGACTCGGAACTGATAAACTCGGAATTGACTAAACTTTGGGCTAGAACAATTCGCTGCGGCTCGCCAATCCTTGGCAGAAATTAGCAGATTGCCGACGAATCCGAGGCTAACTATAGACGATTCGTCCGACAACGTAGATAGGTGTTTTCCGGCTACTGCGTTAAAATAGAACAGTGCTTCATTACCAAACTGCCAGGGAACGTTGAAAACCGAAGCTTATCGTTCTCGAAAAACAATGCGACCTTTCGTCAGGTCATACGGCGAGAGCTCGACGCGAACTTTATCTCCCGGCACAATACGAATAAAATTTTTGCGCATCTTGCCTGCGACGTGTGCCAATACCTCAGATCCCGTCTCCAATTGAACACGAAACCGTGTGTTCGCCAGTGCTTGCGTGACCGTTCCTTCGACTTCGAATGCTTCTTCTTTTTTGGCCATAAAGTTCGGTTAAGTGATTCCTTCAAGCATCGTCTACGTGAAATATCGAACACGAAAGCCACGGAATCCTGCTCCGTCCCTCTTTTCTCGTTACTATTTATAGGCTAAACCATGCGGAATCGTCCACTGCCAAACTGTCTTTATTGATGTCTTTTCAGGGATAAATGCAGACTGGGGCTCCAACGCACATTTCGCAGTCTGAATTTGGTCGCCCACAGCTAGCGCCGGCGCCGGCCTAGGGCTACGTATCACGCGACAAAGCCAGCACATTCAGGCCCGGGGCTAGCGCCCCGAAGGTTCACGAAATCGCAAAGCCATTGCCATTTTGTTAGCCCCCATACGTTCACTTTACGGAAGTTCGGGCAGCATCGGCTTGCGATCTTTGTCGACCGGACACGATTGGGTCCATGTTGTGTAGCCAGAAACTCCAGCTTCAATTATGTTCGTATTTCGCTAAGTTCGCCGGTGCTATCAGCGAACGCTTCGCGGTGCACACCCATCGAGTCGAGAGCCGTCACGAAAAGGTTGGATAAGGGTACGTGATCGCCAAACTTTAAAAAGCGACCATGTTTTAACCCAAGGTTTTGTCCTCCAGCCAAGATCAATGGATAATTGTTGTTGTTGTGCGTGTTGCTATTGCTGCTCCCGTAGAGCACTAGCGTGTTATCGAGCAACGAACCATTTGCGTCTGGCGCTGTCGCCATTCGCTCCAAGAATTGCGTGAACTGTTCGGTCATGAGACGATCCCACCGCCCGAGATTTTCAGCTCCCTCCGGTTTATCCCAAGCGTGAGCGAGCGTATGGAGCGAATCTTTAAAGCCTTCCAGTTGAGGAAACTTTCCAGCTTTGGAGGATGCATCTGCCATGTTCGTGATTTGATACGTAGCGACTCGCATCGAATCGGTACGGAATGCCAAATAGAGCAAGTCGTACATCGTGCGAATAAAAGTCATAGGCGCGTTTTCATCGGAATCCAAATCAAGCATCTTGAGCTCTTCGTCTCGAAGCTCGCGCCTAGGAATTTCCAACCAACGTTGGGAATTTTCTACTCTTTCTTCGATCTGACGCACCGAGGATAGATACTCGTCAAACTTTTCGCGATCTTGATTGCCAAGCCGCAATCGCAACGAACTCGCATCCTCGAGGACTCGATCCAACATGGCCGACTGGCTCTTCAGTCGCCGCCGCTCGGCTAAGGAATCAGCATCGCCAGCACCAAAAAACCGGTCGAAAATACGGCGAGGCTGATTGAGGGCCGGAATAGGGCGGCCTTTGTCGTCATACGAAAGGGTACTTGAGCGAGTGGGTTCACCGACTCCTCCGTCAGTCGACATGACCAGTGACGAAAAACGAGTTTGGTTGCCGTTGGCCTTTGCAATGACCTGATCTAACGAAACGGTATTGCTGAGCGATTTCTCGTTCATCAGCGCACCGGTCAGGAAAGTATCGGCTGTATCGTGGGCACCCATGGTACGTCCGTGCGGATGCGAGAGTCCACCTAAAATCGTGATGCGATCGCGATGCAATTCAAGTGGTTTCAAGCTTTCATTCCACTGAAACTCCTTGCCCTCACCGTTGGGAAACCAACGCCACTTGGCTTGCTCGCCCTTCTCATCGGGAAGGCTAACACCAAATCCGAAATACATAGCACAAAAGCGTTTCGGTTGAACTGACGAATCCTTGCTCTCGCTCTCCGCCATGCATTCAAGCCAAGGGAGTCCCAGCGAAACACCGGTGCCCTTCAGGAACGCCCGCCGGTCTAGCTGCCATGATTTTATCGTCATCTTGTTTTCCGATATTTAGCGTAACATTTACATTGCTTGAAAGGCCGATGTCGCCACAATTTTCTTAATCAAAGGCTTCAGTCGGTAGCCATCGGCCACGAACTCAAGCGTTAATTTCTCGATTGCCGGTTGATCGACCAATTCCAGCTTTCGGCCTAACGCGTAGGTCAGTAGCCGCGACACCAAGGAACCTGCGAACTGCTTCGACCGCTCTGTAATTAGATACTCCTTGAGCTGGTCGACGCCATCGATCTGGCGACCATCGGAGAACACGGCAATCGTATCGATTGGCTGTCGAGGTTCTTTTTTACTGGTGGTCGTTTTGTTCGTAGCTATCACTTCGTCTAGCATTCCATCGGCGATTGTTATTTCTTTTGATTTCGCGAGCGGTTTCTTCACTTCGTCTCGCCATAAACCAATGGCATCGAAATTTTCTAAGGCGATACCCCAGGGATCGAGATGGCTGTGGCATCGGGCGCACGACTCCGTGTTGCGATGGATTTCCATTTGTTGACGGACCGACATTTCCAGGAACTTTGGATCGGCTTGGTTGAGCGGCGGTACGTCTGCGGGAGGCGGTGATGGCGGATCATTGAGAATGCGATCTCGAAGCCATACGGCTCGTCGAACCGGATGCGAGTCTCGTCCAGTTGAGTTGCTTAGGAGCACGCTGGCTTGGCTTAGTAGCCCGCCACGATGCAGTTCCGGCGCGATGGGCACGCGCCGAAAACTGTTCCCCCATACCCCCTCGATGCCATAGTGTTTAGCCATGCGCTCATTCACGACCACAAAGTCGGACTTCAATAAATTTAATGCACTCCAATCATGGTCGAGAAGTTCTCTAAAAAACTGTTGAGTCTCACGCTGCATATCAGCCTTGATTCGATCGTCGAAATGATGAAATCGATCGCGGCTCACTGCTATGTTACTGAGCTTGTCGATCTTAAGCCATTGATCGGTAAACTGCTCCACGAATTGGGACGACTTTGGATCTTGCAAGAGGCGTTCGACCTGTTGCGATAACAGCTCGGGCTCATGAATCTGGCTGGATGCGGCGAGACTTCTCAATTCCTCGTCGGGCTGGGTACTCCACAGGAAGAAAGATAGACGCGAAGCCAACGTCCAATCGTCAATAGACCGAATAGGATCGCTGGCCGGATCCATGAAGAAGAGAAACTGTGGACTGATCAGGACCATGGACAGGGTCTCACGAATCGCCTCCTCGAAAGTGGGGAACTCGGGGCGAATCGCCTGAAAGAATTCAAGCAAACGATCCACCTCTGTCGATTCAACAGGGCGTCGATACGCTCGCGGCATAAATCGCCCGAGCATTTCCGCGACGTAAGCCTTTTCGTCTGTCTCACGCAGGTTAGAGTCGTTTAGGATCTTGCGATGCGAGATCGGAGGCCATTCCTCCGTAAGCGGACCTTGGAATTCAACTGAGTGAATCAGAATGGTTGGTAGGTTGGGCTCATTTGGATAAGTCCATTTCTTCTCTTTTTCTTTGCTTTGCTCCCCTTTATGCAGAAGCGATCCGTCGTCGTAAGCGTTTCGAATCATGACCACGAGACCTGGAAACTTTCCCTGTCCTCGAACAGGTAACGGAAACTCCTCAACTCGCCCTCGAAACTCCAGCAGTCGTTCCTCCGGTTCAGTTATTTCGACCAAGCCAACTTCGCGGAATAGTACTTGAGTATCCGGTCGGTAGCCTAGCGAAACCTTCACTAACGGGAACCCAATGTTCGGTTTCAATTCAGCAGACAACCTGACTCGAATCAGGAAATCACCCTGCTCTGGGTAGTCATCGACCATCTTCACGATGAATTCTTGTTGGCGTCCTAAACGATTAGAGAATTCGACATTTCCTTTCCAATTGCCTACGTTGCTTTTCGTGAATTCAGAGTTGTAGGTGCGGGGAGCTGGTCCACTGACAACGACTTTTTCCATAGCTCGACGGGCGGTGTCAAGGTAACACGCTAAATGTTCAGCGGACATTTGCAACGCTTGACCATCGTTGTTAAATCCATCTGCAGAAAGTGCGTCGGAGGGGATATCGCGAGCGTAGTCCATGTTCAAGCCAAGCAGATCACGCATCGTGTTGGCGTATTCGATACGATTCAATCGCCTTGGCACCCTGTGCCGATCGGTTTTGCTGTGAATTTCGATCGCTTCATTGACGGCACTCGCAATCGAAGTCGTCAACTTCTTTCGCTTGGATGGCCGAAGCTGCTTTGCTTTCTTAGGGGGCATCTCGCCAGCTTCCAACATATCGAGTATGCGTTGCCACTTCTCAGCCACGGCCTTGTCAGCATTGAGATCGGTGGACAGTGTATCGAGCCTCAGATCACCCGCTTGCTCTTTCGCACCATGACAGTTTTGGCAATGGGATTGGAAAATCGGCAAGACAGAGAGCGCGAGCCTAGAACTGGTTTCCGGACCATCCTCACCGTACGCGGCGGCGCACAACAGGATTGCGAACACGCAAAACGTAAGTGAGGAAAGAAACATCAAAGGCATCGCGGGGGGATCGCAAAGGTGGGGAAGGGGAACCGTTCATCGTACTACGTGAGCATTCATAACTCAACGATTGGTACCCTTTGCGCCTCCTGTGGTCAAGGCGAAATCGGCCTTATTGGTACCTTTCGCAGGAACCTCAAACTCAAACGATTTGCCCTCGTGCTCAGGTGGTAACAGATTCTTGACTCCCTTGGGGATCCTATCGTCGTCAGGTTTTTGGTCCGGCAATGGGCTAGAGAGCGTTACGCGTCCCTTTCCAACCACGGCCCCCGCCTGTTTCTTTTCTGAGATAAGAGCCATTGTGAATCGGCCACCTCCATCCGTCCAAGCGTAGGCACCAGGCCCAGGTTCGATGCTACCCTCCTTGGAAGCGGGCTGAAAGTTAACGATCAAACCGCCAACTGGTTTGCCATCGAGCGTGACGCTGCCAGATACCGGTGCTACCTCAAAGCCCTGGCTCCCACAGCCGATCATACCCATGGAGCTAACTAAGGCTAGCATCAAACGGTTAGCACAACGAGAGCGGCACGTTTGCATGCCCTCTCGAATTCGGGTTGCTTCGTCCATTAACGCTTATCCTTTCAATTTAAAAAAATGGCAGGTTCGACATGAAGCATTCGCAAGTTACATCCATTGAGTTACTCCAATTGGGATACTTCTCCATTAGCGATCGTCGCAGCGTTGCAAAGAATCTGCATGTCTGTATTGTTGGAGATAAACCGAACCGAACCATCGCCTAATGAGAAGTTCAGTCCACCTGTGTGCATGCTCCCAAATCCGCGTTTGCAGATGCCGCCCAACGCGCAAGAACGATCGTAATCGGGAATGAGCTGGGCGCTGCTCAATGTCATGCTGCTCATTGCGTAGGAAGTATAGGGATAAGCCCAAAAAGTCCCACGATTTGTTGAAGTTTTGGTGGTGTATTCACCGATCGCCAATGTATTTGACGTCCCGTCCGAGATGGCACCTAATCCGATACCTTGCAGGTTTCGGCCCACGCTGAAGAACATCCCTTTATGTGCTTCGGGGCAACCAGAGGCAAGCCACTGATCAGAGTCAAAATAGCAGTTTGCTCGTGAAATCCAACCCGAGGAGCCTCGATATGAGCCATGTCGGTAATTCCCAATCGCGGTGGCTGAGCTGGCTGGTCTTTGGAGTAGCGTACCAAAGGGGTCGGAAGGGCAACTATATAAGCTGACGATTTGTTGGACAACAGCAACGTTATTAGGGTGCTCGTTGGTTTTGTTCTGATCGTATTGGGCCAGGAGATTTGCTTGCTCTACGTACGGCAAGATCGCAATCGCCCAGTTGATATAGCTCTGGGTATTGCAGCACGTTCCCGGTGTGATCCCTCCTGGTGGCAACTTTTTAAACGTATCGTGATAGTTGTGGATGGCTAAAGACATCTGCTTGAGGTTGTTCGTACACTGCATGCGGCGAGCCGCCTCGCGGGCAGCTTGAACAGCTGGTAGCAGAAGTCCAACAAGAATTCCAATAATGGCGATCACGACCAAAAGCTCGACGAGCGTAAAAGCAGGCCTTCGATAACTACGCATGATTTGTCCTTTGGGAGAGTCAAATAAACAAAGAAAAACCGCAACCACACACACACTCTCTCTATCTCTCTCCCCTGTCAATAGTTAAAAGCCGTCCAAATGCTCCATAAAATGAAAAAATTACACCTATAACTTATCGTAGGGGTGTATTTTCTAACTAGTTCGACTGTCCCAAATCGACCCCTTCGGCCTCGTGCCGAAGGTGAGCAGGTTTGGCGACCAGAAAATGGTACCTCCAGGACTCCCCAGCTCCCTCAAACTGCTGCCGCAGGCAGCAGTTTGAGGGAGTTGGGCAAGATCGGGGCAGTTTTAGATTCTGGTTGCCAAACGCTTCACCACTCAGGCAAGCTGAGTGGCGTCAACGAACTAGATTTGGGACAGTCGAACTAGATCAGAGAGAGACAGTTCGCGGATCAACTGAACTGAAAAGCAAAAACGAATCTTTGGTCCAAACGGACCGAGGAAAAACAGTAATTTGGCAGCTAGATTATTTCGTTTCGTATGTCCTATGACGCACCTTGCGGTGCAAATGAGAAGCCCGGGGCTAGCGCCTAATCGTTCACGAAATCGCAAACGGAGTGCCCTTTGGACAGTGCCAACGGCTCTCGCTTAAAACAAAGCGAGCGACATTTCTTCCGTACCTGCATTTTTTGACTATTCTCACTGTAAGCTAAAAGAAACCTACAAACACGTTCGCCAGCCTGTCGTTCACTCAATGATCCCATCGCTCCACAGTCCCTATGTCTACTTTTCGTGCCAGCACGGTGCGGAATCAACTATCAAAGCCCAACTTTGTGAACCCGAGGGGCCGTATCGCTTAGCCTTTTCTCAGAAAGGCTTCGTCACACTCAAATCCGATTTGGACACACCCGCGTGGTCTCGCCCTCTTCCACAGTCGCCTCTGATTCGAGCATGCGGGCACGCGTTGGGCAAGTTCGATGGCGACAACTCCACCGAACTCATCGAGCAGATCCAAGAAAAATACCTCACGGCTGATTGGGAATGCTTGCACATATGGCAGCGAGACGTCGCGCAGCCCGGATGGAACGGTTTCGAGCCTGGACGCTCGCTGCTGGCCGACTCGATCGCAGACCAATTCCGAAAATCGCTTTCAGAACGCAATGATCCTCGAAACCAATCCGTCAACACGATCGCGAGTGTTGGGACAAGACTTCTAGAAGTCATCCTGTTGGAACCCAACCGATGGTGGGTTGCAGCCAAGCCAGTCCAAACCGAAGTCGACGGCTGGCCGGGTGGAGTCTACGCGGTTGCGATACCGGATAACATGATCAGCCGAGCCTACCTGAAAATTGCCGAAGCGATTCCATGGAGTCGATTGCCTTTCCACGCAGGTGATCGCGTCGTTGAAATCGGTTCGTCCCCTGGCGGGGCTTGCCAACGACTCCTCGACCTGGGTGCACAAGTTGTCGGCATTGATCCGGCTGACATGGACGAAGCGATCGCGAGCAATCCGCGTTTCGAACATTGGCGTTCCAAATCCCAGCAAGTGAAACGGCGACTATTCAAGGCATTTCGTTATCTGATTTGCGATGCGAACGTAGCTCCGAACTACACGCTCGATACCGTCGAAGCGATCGTGACCTATCCGACGTCGAGGTTTCGTGGTTTGATCCTGACGATCAAGCTATCGACATGGGAACATGCCAAAGAGATTCCGCAGCACATGGAACGGGTCAAGTCTTGGGGTTTCGAACGTGTCGAAGCGAGACAGCTAGCGCACAACCGTCGCGAGTATTGCCTCGTTGCGGAATCTCTCCACGATGGTTGATAGATCGTGATGATTCCGGACATACTCGATTGCCGAACTTCCCATCGCCCTCCATTCTGAAGGCGACTCATGCAATCGATAGATAAATTGAACGAGGCTATCTAGATTTCCATCACTGGAAAAACCTCCAAGGGATCGGCTTAGGAATCCGTCAAAATCCTCGAGCGATACGATTGGAGTTCCACTTGCGGACGCCTCTAGGAGAACATTGGGAAAACCTTCGTACGCTGCGGATCCAGTTGATAAAAATATCCAAGCTTTTCGCATGCGCTCCGGCATTTCCGCCGAAGGAACAAAGTCTTCCAAAGTAACGTTTGGCGGCTTCATGTTGATGATTTCCTGGCGAATAGCGTCGTCGCTTGGATTGACGATCAAGATGAAAGGGATGTCCGGACATCGCTTGGCGATTTCGATAGCCATTAGAGGACGTTTGTGAAATCGATCCGCTCGACCGATCCACAAGACACCACGACGCTCAGACAAAGGTGATTCGCCGGGATGGAAAAGGTTCGTATTAACGGGATTCGGAATGAACGTAGTTCGAATAGGTTGCGATAACGTATTCGGAAATTTAGGCTCGATATGCTGAATCAGCAATCGTTGCGTTTCGGTTTGGCAAATGATGTTGCGACATAGTCGAATGCATTGCTGCGCATGTGCGCTGCGGACACCATAGCGATCAACAAACGGTCCACTTTCGAAAAGCTGGGGTGCTAAATCAGCGTTGGATTGCAACCATAGTACGATCGGAATTCTTAGTGCCAGAGCGATTTCGCCGAGGATCGCTGAGGTTTGATTGACGCCGAGCGTTAATAGGAGTTCGGGGGCAAATCGGTTGATCGCCAAAGAGATCGATTTTTCTTCCGAGTAGCGAGGGAAAAACAATTTCCGAATGGCCAGTGTCGGTATCTTCCAAATTAAGCTTGGGTCCCAATTCTTGATGCGAGGCAGTTTTTTCCAGGATCCGATTTCCACGGCCTTTGAAACACTTTGGCGTATCGCTCGAAAGGGCTCATGAATGAAGTCGACTTTCACTTTTTCGTAAACGCGAGTTACTTTTGGGTGTTCGCTTCGAACCAAAAAAAGTATCTCGTCGGCCTCGCTGGCAGCTAACCCTTGCGCCAAATTCCATGCAAATGTTTCTAGTCCGCCAATCCCGCAACCTCGGCTTGGTTCAATCGCGGGAAAAGCATTGAGCGCAACGATTGCAATACGCATGGGCGATCAAAATTTCCCGACAAAAGGATAGGGGAGCTTTCTGCTGCGAACACGAGATTGATGGATCCACTTGCGCCATCGAAGTATCCTACTTACCGCAGCGGACTGAAGAAAAGGGAAATGCGCTAACTTCTTAACGAGGGATTGGCTGCGGGACCCTTCCTCGAAGGAACACAAATCGTTCTCAGAGGAATCCAAGTCGTTTGCAGTCGATTCGGACGCAGCATCGGACCAAGTCTGAGTGTAGATCCATTGCTGCGGAATCCTTGGTGTTACGGACTGTGCAGCGGTAGAAATAGAAAACGTAAACCAGATTTTGCCGCTCAGTTGTCCAAGCGAAATGAATCGTTCCGACGCATTTGCGTAGTCGTATGCATGCCAAACTCCGCGCGGCAAATCGATTGGGATTTCACACAGCCAAACGCGATTGATTCCAAACCCAGAGGCCGCATAAAAATCGGCAAACAAAGTTGGAGAAACACTGAAAAAACCGTGCTCCACGCAATTCGAGGAGGGTGTCAAGTGAATGACGCGGCCGCCCGAACCAACCATGCGAACGCAATGCCGCAGTCCGGCCGCAAAGTCGAAGACATGCTCCAAAGTTCCACTATCCAGAACGAGATCAAACCTATTTTGGAGTTCCAGAGGCGTCTCGGTACTGTTCAAATCGAAGATCACCTCCGACGATTCGTAGTCCGAGTAGTCGACCCGAACGATTTCATCAAATCCCAAACTTTGGAACAACCAATCGTCCGAAACGAATCCTCGCTTGGCAAGAGTTGGTTCCCTATGCAATTCGGCCGGAATCGGAACCAGGCGGACACCATGTTTGGCGGCCATGGCGATTGTCTCTTGGGCGGTCACATAGACGTGTTGCCTCCCAAGAGTAACCACGGAACCATGGAACGATCGTCTCGAGGCCTCGGTCATTAACAGATGCACAGCGGCCCTGGCTAATCCCATGAAAAACGGTCCCTAATCAAGTGTTCTATTATTGAAAAACCGATGCATCACGGTTGAACCGTATCAAGCTAACTAAATAGCCAGCGAATTCAGGCCCGGGGCTAGCGCCCACCGGTTCACGAAATCGCTGAGCAAGCACTCGCTAAGGCCAATATTGGCCTATCTTCGCTTTCAGGAACGCAGCGCTTCGTTGAAGCTGTTCGATGCCGTCGACCCCGTCTTCGATACTGATCCATCCGTCAAAGCCTACACGTTTTAATTCGCTAAAGATAGCATCATAATCGTTCAGCCCCTGACCAATCTCTCCATGCCGCAGCCGCTTGGCATAGCCCGCTGCTCCGCCCTCCTCGCGACGCAAATCTTCGAGCGTTCCCTCGATAAGATAGCGATCGCTTGCATGCATTGTCACTACCCGATGCGATACTCTTTTCAGCAACTCGATCGGATCGTCACCTGCAATATAGGCATTGCTCGGGTCGTAGTTGACGCCAAACGATGGATGATCGATCGCGTTGACCAACGCACAGAATACTTCCATCTTCTGTGCAAACTCGGGATACTCCCAAAAGTCATCCTTGTAATGATTCTCGAGAATCAAGATCACACCCTTTTGAACTGCGTGCGGCAGACAGGATTGAATACAGTCGGCAGCCAACTGGACTCCTTGTTCGGCTGTCAATTCTGGTCTCCGCTGGCCGCTTAATACCCGACAGTAGCTGCCACCCAACGCGGCGGTCATATCGATCCACTGTTTTTGTTTCTCGATTTCTCGATTTCGAAATCCCAGATCAGGATGCGTGAAATCGGGAGAGCAACACATCATCGGGATCGACATTCCCATCGACTCGACTTGTTTGCGAAAGACTGGCCACATCGATGCATCCGCCAACTCGATGAAGCCAGCATAAAACTCGAGACCATCGATCTCTAACGTCTCAGCCAGCTCAAACCATTGCGACAGCTTCATGCTGCCGTCTTTGCAGAGTGCCTGCATGTACGCTTTGGGAAAGGCTGCAATTTTAGGCATTCAATGCTTCTCGATTGGTGATTGAGGAATAGAACAAATAGAATAAACAACAACAATTGCACCTGCGGTGCCAAAGTCAGCGGCCCGGGGCTAGCGCCCACCGGTTCACGAAATCACAAAGTGAGTGGCTTTACGGCAGTTCGGGACGTTCGCCGACGGCGACGTCGATTTTGATTTGCACGGAGTCTCGATCGATGGTGAACTCCACTTTATCGCCGATAGGTGTTTTGCAAATGGCAAAGATCAAGTCCTCGACACCCTTGATGCGGTTTCCGTTCATTTCGATGATAGTATCTCCCTCTTGCAAACCCGCGTAAGCAGCGGGTGATTTTAAAACAACGCTGCGAATGACGGCACCGCGGATTGGATGCTTGGCCTCTTCGTTCATAGGGTCGATATTAGTCTCCACATCGGGCCATTCCGGTTGCGTAGTAAGTCTAGCCTGCGATATACGCTTCCATTCGGAGGCGCTGAGGAGCGCAACTCCTACCCAACCTCGTCGCATCTTGCCAGTTTCCAGGATCTGTCTGAAGACTACTTTCGCTACGTTGCTGGGGATTGAGAAACTGACGCCACGATAAGACTCGCCGATGATGGCGGTGTTGATACCGATCATTTCGCCGCGGCCGTTGACCAACGGACCACCGCTGTTGCCCGGATTTACGGCCACGTCGCTTTGCATCAAGTCGCTATACCTGGGCGTCGCTTTTTGTTTACCTCCGTGAGTCAATGGGTTGCGAATCGAATCCTCGTAGCCGGACCCGCTCAAGTCCAATCGATGCTTGCTGCTGAGGATGCCAAACGTAACGGATCCTGTCAGGCCAAACGGACTGCCTACCGCCCAAACCGGCGAACCGACGTCGATCGTGTCACTGTCGCCCCAACCGATGGGTAGCAATTCGTCGGCGTTGATCTTCAGGACGGCCAAGTCGGTTAGTTTGTCGAAACCGACGAGTTCGGCGATGCATGTTCGTTCGTCCGCGAGAATGACGTTGATTTGAGACCCGTCGTCCAAGACATGATAATTCGTAAGTACATAGCCACGTTCATCGACGACAATTCCGCTGCCTTGTCCGACCTTCAAGCGACGGGGAGTGGAGCGAGCCATTTCCTCCAAACTGGGTTCGGGTTCATTTGGTTCCTCCGCACTCATCATGATATGAACGACGCTGGGACTGACCCGCTTTGCCACGGTCTGCGAAACGCTGTTTAGACCTTCCCAGGACACGTGTTCCAGCTGCCGGCCCGCCATTTCGTACTCAGCCCGTAGTTGACCTCGATGCCATGAGTAACGAGAAAATTCCAACATGGAAGGCAATAGATAACGCAAAGTCACTAACAGAACGAGCACGACCGTCAAACTTAGAAACGTCGACAGGAGCAATGAAGCTGCGGTCGGCTGCCTGGTGGAAATAGAGGATCTAGGGTTGGATTCTGCCGATGTCTCGAAGTTCGAGTCAGTCGATTCGGCAAGACTATCCTTGTTGCGATTCAGGGATGATGACATTGCGTTTGGTTCCATGTCACTATAAATGTTCGCCGAAGGTGTGGAAGTAATAGGAGCCGCAGCTAGCGCTTTGCCGCTCGCCTCGCGGGCGGGTCCTCCATTCTAACCGACGCATTCTAGCTGCGGCAATCATTTAATCAGCGATTGATGCTGACTTTCTTCGTCGGGCCGGTGAACAATTGGGTGTTTGCGACTAAAATCGTTCCCATGACAGACATCATCTCTCTCTGGACTATGGATCGGTGAACGCTCAAAACGCAATCGATTTAACTGCGGTCATCACGACGCCTGAAAATATTCAGTTCGAATACCGGATCGCTGGTCCCTTTCGGCGATTGCCAGCACTTCTATTGGACTTTGCTATTCGGATGATGTGCCTCGTTGCGATCTTTATCCTGATGATGGTTGTCGGCGCAACCGCCGCAATACCCAGCGGGATGATCTTTTTTTTGATACTGCTAGCGTCCTTTGCTCTCGATTGGTTTTACGGACTTTTCTTTGAAACCTATTGGAACGGACAAACGCCTGGAAAATGGCTGACGATGATCCAAGTGATTTCCGTAGATGGTCGGCCCATAAACGCTTACCAGGCGACCGTTCGCAATTTCCTTCGACTGGCTGATTTTGCACCGATGGTTTCGTTAGAAATGTTTGCAGCAGATGCCCCTCCTGCCTATGTCATTCCGACGTTTCTGGTCTCGTTGATTTGCATGACGCTGACATCGCGATTCCAACGGTTGGGCGATTTGGCTGCCGGTACGATGGTCGTAGTCAACGAACGATCCTGGGTGCCAGCGAATGTTAAACTGGAAGATACTCGCGTTGTTTCGCTCAGTGAGCACATACCGGCGAATTTTCGAATGAGTCCAACTCTGGCCAAAGCCATCGCATTGTACGCGGAACGCCGTGGCCGAATCTCTATTGGTAGGCGAACAGAGCTTGCATCGCATTTAGCCAATCCGCTTTTAAAGCAATTTAACTTCCGCGACGATACGAGCCCAGATCTTCTGCTGTGTGCCCTATACTACCGAGCGTTTGTATCCAAAGAAGCGTTTTCCGAAGTGAAGCGATTTGCTCCGCCACCTGCCACGGATACCGGTTTGACTTCCAAAGATACCGATGCAACCCTGTTGGTGAACTTGATGCCCGACTCGCTAGAATTGCCTCCGCCCATTCTAAAAGCACCGCTATGAGAATTGCAGAACTACTTGAAAAGCGACGGCAGGGATGGCTTGAACTGGAACGCATGTGCGATTCCTTTCGATCCGTCAAATATCCTTTTGCCAATCAGGGCAGTCTGGTATCACGATTCTCGGCATTGTATCGGGCCGCGTGTACCGATCTGTCGATGGCGGAACAGTACCAACTACCACCGGCGACCGTGGAATACTTGCATCGACTCGTCGGTCGAGCCCATAGCCAACTGTACCGATCAAGGCAGTTTGCGACACACAGGTGGTTTCACTACATGTCCAGGGTGGCTCCGCAAAGCATTTTTAGAGACCCCTGTGTGAAAGTGGCGTTCATCGTATTCTTTGGCCTCTTTACGCTCTCAGCGATGATCTCATGGTCCGAAGTAAGGTTTCCTGGCTTTGCGGAGCGAATCCTGGGTGCCGATCAGATCAAAGCCTTGGAAACGAACTTCGATAAGCCGTTAGAAAAGAACTTCAACGATTACGTCATGATGTCCGGGTTTTATATCAAACACAACACTAGCATTGGACTGCAATGCTTCGCTCTTGGGCCTCTCATTCTGCCCTCGCTTTGCGCGTTAGCATACAACGCTGTTGTCCTCGGTGCATCCTTTGGTTATATGGCCCGCTCAGACGTCGAGCAAGGAGACGTTTTTTTTCAATTTGTTACCGCACATGGGGTTTTCGAATTGACCGCCATCGCTCTTTCTGCTGCCTCTGGGCTCCGCTTGGGGATTGGGCTGTTTGCAACCGGCGGTTTGCGACGCGTTGACTCGTTCCGCTTGAATGCGGAGCGAGCCTTGCCCATCATTTTAGCCTCGGTTGTTCTGTTTTTTATGGCTGCGTTTACGGAAGGGTTTGTCTCCCCTTCGCCGCTCCCTTATTTTTTTAAGGCATGTGTGGCCATCCTTAGTTCAGGACTGCTCATGTACTATTTTGTGGTACTTGGCTATCCACATCCCGATATCGATCGAGAAATTGCCAACAGCGAAGACAATCCATGGCGTTCCGTCGGAGTTGACCATGCAACTCGATAAGACAGCGATCGTAATCTCGCAACGGTCGGCAGTCGAAATGGTCGATTTAAGCCTGTTCGTCATGCGCCGTTACTGGCAGCCCATTACGTTTTTCGCGTTTCTCGGAATTCTTCCTTTTGCGATCGCTGATTTCGTTTTGGGTTGGCCGCTCGCTCAGTACGATTCGCTGCTGATTGCATCTCAGGATATAAGCACTGCGAGCGTTTATCATTTTCGTTATTTGTGCGTTATCACAGCGTTGATTTTGATCCAGTCTCCATTCGCACTGAGCGCCGTCACATACTTTATTGGTCATGCAGTATTCATAGAGCGTCCAAGTGCTCGTCAGGTGTTTTCTGCGGTTTGGAAACGCATTGGCTCTATGGTCTTCGTAGTTGGGATACTGCGAATGTCGCTCCTATCTTTTGTTCCTGCCTGTCTACTTTTTTGGAACCCCGTCTTTCGCCCAGAAATAGAGATTCCTCTGTATTTGCTTGGGTTGTGCGGCATGGTCTATTTTGTCCGGGGGTTTCGACCTTTTGCTGGGGAAATCTTATTGTTGGAAAGATGTCCGATCCTTAAATCCAAGAACCGGCCCGAACAGTTGGCCTACGGACAACGTTCACGCTGGCTCCACTCCAGTCTCTACAACGAATTGCTAGGTGTCCATTTGGGTGTGACGATTGTACAAGTTCTGACTGCCCTTTCCATCTCGATGAGCCTCGTATTTTTGATCGGTGTCTTAACCGGTATATGGCGATGGGGACTCTGGATGGATCTTTTCCTATATCCACTCACCATCTGGATCGTCTCGACCTGGGGCGCTGTCATTCGATTCCTGCTGTATATGAATTCTAGGATACGTACCGAAGGGTGGGAAATCGAGCTGCGACTAAAGGCGGAAGCACAACGGCTCGAGGAGATGGCACGATGACCAGTTCCTCCATGCTGCTCCCAGTGGTTATAGTCTGGCTTTGCCCTTGCTTAGTCGCAGTTTCGCTGCATGCTTCCCAACCTGAGGCTGGCGACTACGGCCCTGTGGCGTATGCTTTTTTAACCGGCCAAGAGGACGCTCCTGGTAGAGCCAAGATTGGCGACCAAGACCGCTCTACTATCAATCGATCCAATCACTCCGTGTGGTTCGATTCTGATGACGGAACCGTACGCCCAATCCGTAGTAGCAAATCCATCGACGTAGCGGATCGGCATCGTTCTATCTCTGGGCCGGTCCAAACCTCCTCATCCAACTGGTGGGACTCTCTTCGCCTGACAGTGAGTGATTTTTTCTCTTGGATTTTTCGCGGTTGGCAGATCCTTTTGATCGTCAGCTTGATAAGCCTGTTGTTAGTTGTCGGCTTTATTGTCATGAAATACGGCGTGAGATTCCAAGAGCGCGTTAGGAAAATGACAGCGTTGTCCGTTCAGGAAAGAGAAAAATCCAAAATGAAAGACTTGCCGTTTGAAGTAGAGCAAACCATGGTTGGACTTCTCGCTCAAGCCGAGAGATATCGGGCTTCCGGTGATTTTTCAAAAGCCATCGTCTACCTGTTCAGCCATGCACTCGTCGAAATGGATAGCGCCCGTTGCATTCGATTGGAACGGGGCAAAACGAATCGTGTCTATCTGCGAGAATTGCGAGAACGTGACAATTTAAGAGGCTTTACCAACCAACTAATTTTGGCATTTGAGTTTGCGTTCTTTGGAAAACATGCCTTGAGCCAAGATGCATTCGAAAGCATTTGGCAACAGGTCCCAGCCTTTGATGCCTACTTAAAACAAATCGATTCGAAGCCTAACGCCAGCCAAACTACAAACGCAACGAGGGTTAAGTGATTTCAAGTGTCAAGAACATCGCATTATTGTTTGCTTGGTGTTGTGCTGCTACGGTATTTTCTGGGTGCCGCAACTCATTGAGCACGCAATACGGTTTGAGCGAGGGGTCGGATGCGAAAGTCAGTCCGGCCTCGGTTTCGCTTTTTCGCAATCTGTGCAATGCGGATGGTCGCACTACGTTGGTTGTTAGATCCTTGTCACCTCGAGCGATGGACAAACTAAAGGCGATTGTTTGGTCGCCCGATTCGTTCGGTCCGCATCAGGTTGAAACCATAGCATGGATGGATCGCTGGCTCTCGTTAGGTGATCGGATGCTGATCTATGTCGGTCGCGATTTTTCTCCGACTGCCGATTATTGGTCCCAATCAGCTGAAAAATTCTCGAACGGCATAAACTCGTACCAAGATGCGATCTCGGCACGTCAACAGCAAGCCATCGAACTGACGGCGTTGGACCGAATGCGGTCGATGCTTCGTGCCAAGACCGCTACCCCCTGGTGCGTGTTTGATCATTCGCATGGGATTGAGGAACGCGTGAACAAGGTGAAAGGGCCCTGGTCAAATGCACTGGATGCGTCCATTGCGAGGCTGTTTGTTCGCAGCTACCCAATCGGTTATTCCGATGTTTCGCTAACCAGTCTTCAGAAAGAATTCGATTGGGAATCAGAGGACACGTCGAGCAAACCGGCCAACAACGCCACCACGAAAGAGTATGAATTGAAATGGCAAACCTCGGATGCGACCATGTTGGGGTTTGTGAAGTCACTAGCGGTGTCCGACGTGCCTGAAATGGAGAGTCAGCTTTCGACGATGGACGGCAGGCCTTTGGTCGCGGAAGTCACCAAGACAAAATGGGGGAATTCTCGAGTCGTTATTTTATCGAATTCGTCACTGATCTCCAACCTTTCCTTGACCAATAGCCAGAACCTCACCATTGCAAAGAAGTTGGTCGAAAAGCTTCCGAAGCAGAACATTGGATTTCTAGCCGGCGGGCAGGATCCTCGCGTTCGCAAAGACGACAAATCGGAACAACAAAAGGGATTTGAGATGCTAACGATTTGGCCGCTCAACGTGATCACTTTGCACGCGGTTTTTCTCGGCATGTTGGTCTTGCTAGCCGTCTTTCCGATATTTGGTCGTGCCAAGCAATTGCCCGTGAAATCCACGAGAGAATTTGGCCAGCACATTGAAGCCGTCGGTGGGTTGCTTTTCAAATCAAAGGACCGATTCTATGCGCTTGCGACTATCGCTGAGTATTTTCGCAACGTACGTAAAGAACCAACTTCCGCCTGGGCCAATGTAGAACCCGCTGCGCATCAGCAGCCGAAGTCCCCGTTCCAGTCGTAGTCGCTTCAATATTGCGAAGCACTTTCGCTACAACCACACCGTCCCAATATTTTTTGAGCTGTACGATCCAATTTCGTCATGGGACTCGGTTCCCAGCCTCTGTAACATCAATCGTTGTAGTCGTCGTTGCAGAATGTTGACTCTCGAATCCTGATCAGGTGATTCGGACGGTCAGTGCGATAGTATTCGAAATGTTGCGAATAGGGCTGCTTGGCAGGAAGGTGTAGGAAACGTTGATCGATACCCCACTTGCTTTCAGTAATCACCGTCCCGTCTCTCAGAATACCTTGCACAAGTGCGGTGTGCAAAATGCTACCCATTTCGTTTCGATAGATCACGATGTCGCTCGGTCTCGGATCGGTGACCAGCACATAGTGATTGTCACAAAGAATTCGGTCAACATCGTTCCCCTTCAAAAGAAATCGGCCATCGGTGAAAACCCATCCGTGGCAGTTAGCCATCTTGTCGGCATCTTCGCGATAAATCATTGCATTGCCGAAGATGCGAAATCTGTCCTCCGACGACGATGCGTATTCTTCGAAACGGCTTTCGTCCGTCGCAAATCGATAGAGCGGAATATTTGTCCCCGTATCCGTCATAGCCAAGGAATGGTTATCCAGCTCAACCACACCAGGAACAGTATCGGACATTCCCACAAAATCGACCCCTAAACTACGTATCTGAATTCGATGGTAGGACCAACCTGTCATCATTAACGAGAAAAAAATAAGTAACCATGAAGAGGTGTACTGCCGAAGTGTGACAGCGGAGCCGTGATGCGTACTCACTTGATAAGCACAAAAAGTCGTTGTCATTAAGAGCAGCAAACAGCCTAGATCGGAATAGATTTCAAATCGGCTCGCGAAAAGGACTCGCGATACTTTTAGCAAGTCAATCGCGATGAACAGAGCCGCACAAACCTTAATGCGGAAATGAATTTCCTCACCTCAAATTAGTGGTGATCAACAAGAAGTTATCCTTTGATCTCAAAGATTGCTTCGACTTCGACCGCTGAATTAGTTGGAATCTGAGCGAATCCCAATGCGCTTCGGGCATGGTATCCATCGCCGGTCTTTCCGAAAATTTCATGGTACAGGTCACTGCACCCGTTGATCACGAGATGCTGTTCGTGAAACTCTAAAGTCGAATTTACACAACCAAGTAGTTTTAGGACTCGTAAGCCATTGAGCGTACCGTGAGCGTTCCAAACGGAATTCAATATTTTCACGGCACATTCGCGAGCAGCGACTTTCCCTTGTTCGACGGTTACTCCTGCGCCAAGCTTCCCTTTCATGTCGCTTACATGGCCTGAAGTGAACAGCAGGTTTCCGGTCTTGACCACCATAGCCAAGTACCCGGGTTCTTGCTTGGTAAACTTGATGTCCAACGCGAGTGCTTTTTCCTGAGGCGACACTTTCAATTCTCCTTTGAATTCCGACGACGATAAAAGGCAACTAAGACATATTGTACCGCAACCTTGCCGCAACAATAGGCTTCGGCCCTAGCCGCAACTTGCTGTGGAAGCTAGCATGGAACGGTCTGCCTGTGCATACCAAAAATCAATGCAGCGATGCTCCCACCCCACTTTCTAGGATCTTTGTTAATGAATGCTGACTCCTTCTTCACCCGGCGAAATTTTATCCAGTCATCTTCGATCGCGATTGGAGCTAGTACGGTTATCAATAATGCGAATGGATTGATGGCAATGCCTGTTGCGACACGATCAACATCGTCAGCAGAAGATGGCCTCAAGGGAAGACTCTGGAAGACTCTCAAGTTCGGTATGGTCAAGGTGCCAGGTTCACTGTCTGACAAATTCAAGGCCGTGAGAGCTGCCGGTTTTGAGGGCATTGAAATGAACGCTCCCGGTATGAACGTCGAAGAGACAAAAAAGGCCGTCGCGGAAAGTGGCTTGCCCGTGGACGGAACCGTAAACTCAACTCATTGGAATATTCGTCACACGGATCCCAACGCTGATGTGCGAGCAAAAGCATTGGAATCCTTGACGACCGCAATCCGTGATACTCACGCCGTCGGGGGGCATTCGGTGTTGCTGGTCGTTGGTCACGGAAAGGATGGCAAAGAAGATGAAATCTGGAAGCGGTCGATTGAAAACATCTCGCTGGCCGTACCCGTTGCAGCCCAGTTAGGCGTGCAAATCGTAATCGAGAATGTCTGGAATGAGTTTCTATACAACCATGCGGGCGATCACACTCAGAATGCTGCGAAGTATGTGAAATATGTTGATGAACTGAATTCACCCTGGGTCGGCATGCAGTTCGACATCGGCAACCACTGGAAGTACGGCAGCATGGGCGACTGGATCCGTCAACTGGGCAAACGAGTCTTTAAGCTGGACATCAAGGGATTCAACCGTGCGGAAGACAAATGGGCTCGAATCTCGGAAGGTGATATCGACTACGCAGACGTCCGTAACGCCCTGAAAGAAATTAATTTTTTCGGATGGTGTGCTGCGGAGGTCGGCGGTGGCGATGCTGCCGAACTGAAACGCATCTCGGCCGAAATGGACACAGTATTTGGTTTGGGCTAGTCGGTAAAATTTTGCTCGCAATCTTTGCAGACAGAGCAGTTTTGATTCTTATGGATCTTGCGGCGTGAAAAAGTCGTCGTTGCTAGATCCATTACCAGCATGCTGCCAGAAAGCGTTTCGCCCACTCCCGTGATCAATTTGATGACCTCCATGGCTGCCAAGCATCCGACCGTCCCCGCGACAGCGCCAAAGACTGGAAACTCGCGACGCCATGCCGTCGGTGCGATCGGCGACAAACATGCAAGACATGCCGTGGTGCCGGGTAAAATTGTTGTCAAACTCCCCTCATACTCGTACATCGCGCATTCCACCATCGGCTTACCTTGATTTACAATGGCTCGATTCATTGCGAAACGCTCCTCAAACAAAGGTGCACAGTCGACTACGATGCTCGCATTGCGCACCAACGCTTCCGCGTTCTGTTCACTTACATTCTCATCGTAGATCTCAACGTTTAACCGCGGATTGAGGGCCAGTAAACGCGTTCTAGCTGTTTCGACCCTCGATTGACCAATCCGATCGTAAGTCATCAACAATTGCCTATTCAAATCACTCTGCTTGATGGGACCAGCATGCGCAAGAATGATTTTGCCCACTCCAGCCGCTGCAAGCTGAAACGCAACCGTTCCGCCAACCCCGCCAACGCGCGAAATCAAAACGCTTGCCGACTTCAGCTTGCGTTGACCAAGCTCGCCGATCCCTTCGGCCCACATCTGCCACTCGTATACGGAACGATCCAGCTCATCTAGAGCAGGGAGTCCGTCTGCGTCATCGCGACCTTGAATACTCTGCGACATTTCTATCCGCCCGAAATCAAGGTAGTGAGAGTCAATTCCAATCCCTCTCGCAAGACGAGCGGTTGATCCTTGGCAACCAGATCGTCATCCAAGAACACTAGAATCGACGATCGAAGGGACTGCTGGTCATCTAATAGAGTACTACGCAATTGTTCTGTCCCCTCTTTTGCTACCTGTTGAACTATCTGCTCCAACGAGGTAGAGGAATTCACGTCGATGGAAATCCTATTGCAGCCTGCCAATCGTCGCACTTGGGAGTCAAATCGAACATGGATCAACACTTGGCTGTACCTCCCTTTGAGAATGGACTTCCCTCGCTGGTATCGGATCTGCGATTTCCACCTTGCCATCGACCAATCGGAAAAGTCTATCTGCTAACCGAGCTGCTTCGCCTAAGTCATGGGTCACGTGAAGGGTCGTAACCCCTTTCATCCGTTTGATAGTCAAGAGCAGTTGCAAAATCTGTTCCCGCATCTCTGAATCCAGTGCGCTAAGCGGTTCGTCCAGGCACAGAATCGATGGCTCGAAAGCCAACGCTCTGCCTAATGCTACACGTTGACGTTCTCCGCCACTGAGACCATGAGGTTTACGAGACAACAATTGACCGATCCCCATCAATTCAGCTAGGTCTCTTACGCGAGAGACAATCCGCCTTTTGTCTACTTTTCGAACTCGCAATGCGAACGCAAGATTCTCTTCGACGGTCATAGTGGAAAAGAGGGCGCCGTCCTGTGGCAAATATCCAATTCCACGGAGAGCTGGATTCTCACGTGTGACATCGCGACCTGCGAGACAAATCGTTCCCGCCGTTACCGCCTTGAATCCGATGATCGCCTCCAGTAGCGAAGTCTTTCCGGCTCCAGTCTTGCCCATCAGCACGGCGTAGTCGCCGCTGGGAATCACTAAATGGATTCCTTCCAGACGAAATGGACCGGCGTGAACTGAAACGTCATTCAAGCAAATCATGGCAGAACGGCAGCCTTTCCATCGGCTGACGGATTGCTCGCATAACGTGTGATCATCAACACAACAATCGAAGCAAATATCATCAGTAGCGAAACCGCGACCGCACCCTCAATATTCCCAACGTTCATCTCCAAGAAAACGCTGGTGGAGAGTACCTCGGTCTTCATTCTCGTTGCACCCGCAAAAATCAATAACGGTCCAAATTCACCCAGGGAGCGCGCCCAAGCCAATGTAAACGCGGTGAGCAGACCAAGCCTCGCTTCAGGAAATGTGACCCAAGAAAAAGCTTGAAAACGCGAGCATCCTAACGAAATGGCAACCTGTTCGCATCGCGGATTGATCTGATCAAAAGTCATCTTCATCGTTCGAACTGCATAAGCGCAAGATACCGCCCACTGAGCAAGAATCACCGCCGGAATTTGATAGACGATGCTGCGTGCAACCCACTTGAATGGTGCAAACTGAAACAAGATCAACAGACTCAGACCAACGATGAGAGGAGGCAACACGATCGGGATATCTAAGAATGCATCGACAAAATTGCGACCTCGAAATGGGATGCGCGAGAGAACATAACCCAGCGGGACCGCAAACAGGACGCTCAGTATGGCTGCTAACGTGCACGATATCATACTCAACCATATCGAATATTGAATCTTGGGATCGCGAAGCGAAACGGCAATCGGATTGTCAGACATCATCGACGCCCAAAAGTGGGGAGATTTTCTGGCCTTGCTCTTCGATTGCTCGAACACATACGCACCATCCGCTATCAACATTCCCAAAATCAAAAGGATATACGTAGCGCCTATTAGAACGAAAGAAACGACAAAAGCGCGGTTTGCAATTGTGATGCTACATGCTCGCTTTTCATCTCCCGTCAAGCCACTCTTCAAATCAGGGAAATCGCTCATTCCGCAACGCTCCGTTCTGAACTCGAAACAGCTTTATCCCCCTGCCGAAAGTGAAAACCCTTGGATTCAAACGAAGTAGCCTCGCGATAAACCGCGTCGTAAAACCGGCGCAAAAGTTGTTTGTGTCGACTGTTACTGGCAACACTCAGTGGCTGGACCGCGACGTTATTTCCAGCCGGAAAATGAACAATGTCGACTTTCTCACGATTCGGCATCACGTCGGAAAGGTATGCGATCGCCGCATCGACATGGCCGGTGAGCACATCCGGAACTAGCAAAGCGGACGACGACTTTTCGACGACTGTCTCACCTGGATCAAGCTGCTTCTGCATCAGCAATTCATAAATGCCATCGCGATCGAGGATTCGTTTGGTTAAAGCGCCAATAGTGCATTGATCAGGCTGGCCGATCGCGACTCGAATTCCAGGTTTCAGCAAGTCCATAGGACTAGAAATCAAGGTCGCACCCTTTGGCACCACCATGACAATCTCAATATCGGAAATATCAATATCCTCTTGAAACCATTGCTTGACGTTGTCGAGGTAGAATCGATCGCACGCCATGTAGAGATCGGGAAACCCCAGTGACTGATCTTGGTTTTGAATGGTCTTCATCCGTCCGGTCAAAATGCCGCAACCGTCGTAGACCGTATTCACGACTACCCCCTCTCTCTCCTGGAATTTTTCCAAGATGGGCTCAATAACGCGACGGTTGACCGCCCCACAAAAGAAATTGATCTCAGGTCGGACAGCCCAGTCATCTCCCTCTTTCACCTCCAATCCATGGGAACGAAACACTTCAAGCCCTCGGTTTCTTGCTGAAACATATCGAGCAAACTTCAACGCCTCCGTCGGTTGTATTGAACTTGAGAGGACAGCCATACTCACGATTTCCGACTCCGAGGAAAGCTCAGGAAGCTCGATCACACGCAGGGACTCTTTGAAGGCGGGTGAAGCGACCGTTGCGTTCCAAACTATGCCGGCATCAACGGCTCCGATTCGAACATCATTTGCAACTTCATTCACAGTCGGTTTGAAAACACCGTGTTGTGAAACTTGCAATTCAAGTCTCTGCCATTGATTGCTCCCGTCGGCTGTAGGAATTTTTCTCAATGCTTCACGGACCGCTTTGCCAATAGCTGCCTGATCGGGATTTCCAATCGAAAGCCTTCTGCCTGACACAATGAGATCATCCACAGACCTAATTTGGAGGGCTGAATCCTTTTGCACAATGATACAAGGCCGCTGCACAGCGATGGACAAAACTTCTCTTGCAAGATTACTTTCAACCGCCTGTTGCGTGTAGGACTCATCTGCGACCAAAAGCAAGTCTGGCGTGCTCAAACGATCAACCTTAATCAGACTTAGCAGAGAATTGGAGCCGCCGAATTGAATATCAACTTTCACTCCGCATTCCGCTTCATATCTGCCAGCGATCTCTTCGATAGGCTCCCGAAGTCCCGCAGCAGCTAAAAGCTGAATCGTCCGGACAACCCGCTTAGAGGCCATTCTTTTAGGGTTGCCAAACACAAGCAGACCAATGAGCCCGATCGACGCAAGCAGTGCCGCGACGAGAAAAACTTGGAAATTGAGACGGGCTCGTCTCTGACGAATTAGCATGTAAGAACCCCACTCTGCATTTGAACGATCCGATCCGCCGATTGTGCAGCTCTCGAATCGTGCGTTACTAACAAAACGGCCCCTCCATTCTGTGAAAATCGACGAAGCTCTTGCATTACGATCCGAGCATTGGATTCATCGAGGCTGCCGCTTGGCTCATCCGCAAGCAAGAGTTTGGGGTCGTTCAGCAACGCTCTCGCGATGCAGCAACGCTGGCGTTCGCCGACACTCAATTGCGATGGAGTGTGACGGCTGCGACTTTCTAGCCCAAACTGCTCCAATAATTGCTCCACTTTGGAATTCGTCATCCGCTTGGATGCAGGTAGACCAAGCGAAGCGGCCTGAATATTTTCGAAAACACTGAGGTATGGGACCAAATGGAACTGCTGAAAAACAAAGCCAATATGCTTCGCGCGAAACGCAGCTCGCATATTTGTAGGCATCGCATAAGGGGTTTCATCCAAAATGGAAACCCTACCCGAGTCCGGAGCGAGCATCGTTCCCGCCGTGAGTAGCAGTGTCGACTTGCCGCTGCCACTCGGACCCTGTACCGCAACAAAGTCTCCTTCGCTCAAACTCAGCGATACATCGCAAAGAGCTTGGACTTTGGTGGAACTTGTTGAGTAGACTTTGTTCAGTCCTTCCAAACTCAGCAGCATCCCCTATTCCCCTTGCAATACGATTGCGGCATCTTGCCTGATCGCCTGGAAAGCAGCCAACCAACTCGCTACGACCGTCAATAGAATCATCAAAATCGGAATCCAGGCGGCAGGCGCAGTCAGCGATGCAGAAGTCCAAATCTCTGGTAAGGAAACCAGGGGTCGCATGCGTAGAATTCTAGCAACAATAATTGCAATGCCGCTCGCTACTCCGATAAAACCGCCCAAGGCACCGATCAACATAGCCTTGAACAAAAAAACTCCGAGGATACTAGCGGATCCCAGGCCGAGAGCTCGCATCAAGCCAATTTCGGATTTGCGTTGGCGAAAGTTATGAAATGCGAGTACTGCCAAAACGCAGCAGGTTGACACGATGACCGATGGCTCAAGCATGCTGTTGAGCGCTTGCTGCTTTTGCAAAAGCGCCGTTCGCTGCACTCGTTCTCGATCCAATGTCGCTTGTCCATCCGTTTTGGCCATCGCAAGCGCTTCGTCGGCCGCTCGCTTGGATTCCGTACGGGCTTCTGCCCTGGTAACGGCTTGACTGTATCGTTCGATGACTTGAGTCCCCGGTAGGATCTCAGCAATTTCGCGACGGATTTCCGAGAGGCGATCGCCAGAACACTCGCATTCCAATGCAAGAATGGCGTGAATGAGATTCTGCATCCCTAACATTTCCTGCGCCGCAGCGAGATCTATCCAAAGGGACATATCCTCTATGGATCCTCGTTCAGGTTGAATCTTGGAGATGGTGAATTCCCGACCAAGCAGCGTCACTTTCTGGCCTAGCGCCAGCTTGAGTCTCTGCTGAATGGTTGCACCGACAACCATTTTCCCAGGAGCCACTGCGTCCAGCATCGGTTGTTTCAATGCTCGATGCATGATGGGAATCTCTCCACGCGTGCCGTTGATGACTACGTCGAGTTCTTGCTCCGTCCAACGGACTCGTTTGGTGACGCTAGGCAAGAGATGATTGACGGTGACTATGTTCGAACTGGAAAGTTTCTCAGCATAGCTGTATGGCATCGTCGCCGTGATACTTCCATCCAAATGCAATTTAGAAAGATCAACATCCATAGGCAAAATTAAAATATTGAATCCGAGAGTCAACATCTGTTTGCGGACTGTATCTTGCAGTTTCGCACCAGTCGTTGCGACTTGCTCTTCATGGTCTTGGATATATCTCTCGGTCTCTAATTGCTTTTGTTGTAAAAAGCGTTCGGTCATCTGCTGGTCCACACGCAGCAGCGCCTCGGAGCCAAAGATCATTGCAGCAGCAACAGCGACTGCAAAAATCGCCAGCAGGAAACTCCATTTGCGAAATTGAATCTCGCGAATGACAAGTCCCATCAAGGTTAACTGACCTGTTTCGGCGTTTCGCATGTTTTCTATTGAAAGTTTATGATTTGGGTCCGAAGAAAAACATCCAACCCATCGTGATGGAGCCAACGATGGCTGCCAAAGCGACGAGTGTGACCAAAGTAAAGGATTGCGAAGAGGGCAAATTTGTTTGCGACCTTGTCGGCTTCATCCCTTGAACTGCAACTGCTTCCTGCGGAACTAGTGGATGGCTTGATTCGTAACGGGCCGTTTCCGGAGGAATCGATGTCACAGCGCCCAAACCGGTCAATGGCATGTCCTCCTCTTTCTTTGGCTCAGTGATTTGAACGTGCTCGTCCCAGTCAAATGCTACCAGCATATCCACGCCTGGGTTATCGGCCTTGACGGTGCATTGGCAAGCACCCGCCAAGAATCGGCTAGCCTCCTCAATGGTAGATGCAGCAATCCCATCCCCCAACAAAGCATATAGAACGCGACCTCGACCGAAAACGGGGAATGCCATTGGCGATCCCTTGTCGAATTCCTCTCGAAGGTCGGATTCGGTAGTTAGCAACATCGAAACAAATGCTGCTTCCAATCGATCGCTTCGAGAAAGTCGATGGGCGGTAAACCGAATCTTAAGCTCTTCGGGGCTCTTCGACAGATCCTTCAAGTCGGCTGTGTCGATCTCCGGAAGCTTGATCACGTTTTCAAGTCTTCGCAATTCCGATTCGAGCTTTGCAAACTTTGCGTCATCGACTGTTGGATCGCCGGATTCGAGGAAGACCCAAGAGACCGAGTCTTTGTCGACAAGCCCTTCGCAAATGCGTTTTCGCACGGGACTGCTTAGTAATTGTTGGACCGTTTCCCTGGAAAACGGCGCATCCCATATCACCTGTGTTAGGCCTTCCACTTTCTTTGTCGTCTCCACCGCCATCCATGCAGAATCGCGGTTCGAAACCGTTTGGACGATCGATTTGCTTTCGTCCGATTTGGGGCTCTGCCCATCGCTTACTTTCAACCGAATATTCGCGTTTTTACCCAATTCCTCAAAGTCTTTAAGCAGGGCTTTTTGGCTTTCGTCCAATGGGGACGCGGAGATGATGTGGACAATAAAAGGTTCCGGTATCCAATGCTCCAATGCATATCGAAACACAGGGATCGAGCAACATAGCGCAATGGATGCAAAGCTCGCGAGGATTGCAACGGTGAAAAAGAACCGTACGGCATTACTCCTCATGGCGAGCCCAATACTTCGACACAAAACGTCGACACTGTTTGCGTTTTGGAGTTTCTTCATGCTTGTTTTCTATTCCTCGAGTTTCATAATTTCCACGCCGGACAATACCGGAAGGCCCACTATCGGCTTGAAGTTCATCTCAAGAACATCGCCGAGCATGACCCGCTCCATCGTCCGGACAATTTCTTTTTCCTTAGATGGATCGAGTTCAACCTCTGTCGTTATTGGGTTACCCGGTACCGATACAGAAAATTGGCGGGCTGCCCCACCGAGACTCTTAGGCATACCGAAGTATAATTTTACTCGATAAGGAGTTAGGGCGACGTTGGGATCCGGAGCAATTTTGACTTCGTCTGCATCCATAATCAACTGTGCGGCTCCCTCTTTACCGGCAAAGGCGGTCGCAACCCTTTTGCCTTTGCCGCGAATGAGCAACGCGATGGCGTTGCCCGGTTTCCAATCGGGATGTTGGATTACTTCCTTTATCAACGCTGCAAGGTTTGGGGATCGTTGCACTTCGCCGCGTTCATCCGCTTTTGTCCACGGAGCTGGCTTCCAAATTACGGCCTGTGACGACTTCCGCCGCGACGAAATATTCTTATCGGTTTGTTCGAACGGCGATGCCGATCCAATCCTTTCGGCATGAATCTCGAGTTCCGTCTCTTCCGTGCTAGCCGCGTGCGCTGTGAACTGAATGACTGCGGATCGAATCTCGCTAGTAGATGCAATGTTGATCTTGTCGAAACGAAGCCCTACGATCTGATTCGAGGCGTCCAACACCATTTCAAGATCGCTGCTGGAGGTGTTCGTTTCTCCATCGGAACCTTCTTCCGCATCGTCACTTGCGTCGATAATCGGAATGCCTGTGGCCAAGGAATACGGACTCACCGATTTCAACCACACGCGCAACGCCGAGAGTCCTTGTACACCTGAGGCTGATATCCAAGGCGTTTGGGCTCCAGTCATGGTCGCCGGATGGTCTTGAAACGTGGTATACGGACCGTCGACTTCTATTCCAAGACTTGGCGAATCCCCGGCGACAACTGGGAACTCTAGCCATGTTACGCCTTTTGCATCGCGTCGATCGCCCGGTGCTCCTAAATTGATTCCCAGTTGTAAAACGCGATCGGATTCGTGTTGAACAATCGCAGCATTGTCAATGGTCCAACTCTCGAGTTCCGGCATGTGCACCAATCCGATGGAGCTTTGGTTTTGATAGGAGCAACTGCACGTACGTGTCATATCGGGAGCGTTCAAGATCCCGTTGGCAGCGACGAGATTGGACGTGCAGCCCGATCTAAAACCGCCAAGATTTCCCGTGCCGCTCTCCGTTTGCAAATCGTAATAACCGGCGGATCCAGATCGAAACGTTAGTAGATTCTCGCATGCGGAAATCGAATTGCACCCATAAGCTCTCGTAATTTTCCACGGTTGCATTCGGCCGGATACCGGGTTCTTTACCATTTTTTGCGAGCCATCTCGCAGATAGAATGCACCTGCGGATTCGGTATACGAATTTGCGTTCGTAATGATAAGATCATTGTGCAAGACACAGGGGCCAGAGTAGGCAAGTGCAGATTTGGACCAAGCGACAGATCCATCCGCCGCGTGATACACCGTCATGCCTTGTCCGACTTCGGAGGCAAGACGGTCGCTGCCCGCTGCACCCGCTTGCAAGAGCATATCGTGAACTGCGGAGTAGCCCAACCAGGTTCCAAATATGCCTTCGCTCACTTCCCATTTCTTGCTCCCAGTCAGCGCGTCCAGTGCGAGGATTCGATACGTCTTAGGCTGCTCGCGTCCCCGACGCTTGAGAAGATCTTCGACCGTCTTTGGGTTTCGATCCAGGGCATAGATTTTGCCATTGCCAGCAACGATTCCGTTATGCCAAAAACTGTGTAACGCATCGACTTGCCACAACTGCTGGCCGGTGTGGCGATTGAACCCGACGATTGACATACTGGCCGCACGGTCGAGGCTCTTGGTTCCAAACCCCGCCTTGCTTTTGTTCAATAGGGCGTCCGCTTCGTCCGATTTGAGATCAAGCCGCGATCGGTACTTGGCAAAACCAACACCGCCAATCAAAACATCCTCATAGATACCGATGTAACCCCATTCCTGAGGATCTTCGTCGTTCTTTTGAGGCAACGCAATTTCCCGAACCTGTTCGCCGGTGGCGGTCTTCAGAACCTTGCACACCCCCCCTTCCACTATGTAGATCAAGTCTTCGGTTACAACGTAATTCGTACCACGACCATTGGCGCCTGGGATATGCACTTGATTGTATGCAGTATCCAAAGGAGTTTCCGCATACGTTGAGTCATAGAAAACATCAAACGTACCGAGATTCTCAAATGTCCGATGCCACAAAACACGACCCGTGTAGACATCGCGTGCTGTTAGCGAATTCATTCCTTGGAGAATGAGACGACCGCCGACCACTTGTTCTGGCGGACCGTGTCCGTGACGAGGAAGAATATCGACATTGCTGTTCCCGCCAAACCACAATACTCCCAATGGCGATTTGACAAGACGATCATCCGACTTAATGGTATTCGCGATGTTTCCATATTGATGTGTCCAATCCGATGAGCCTAGCAACGGGCCAACTCGCTTGACTACGATGCTGTTTGGCGTGCGTTTAATCTCCGCTTGCTCCAGATGGATCGCGTTAAGGTCAGCCAAAATCCTATCCAACTTTTCAGGCGGTGACAAAATCTGCAAAACGCCACCATATGGCCGCACTGAGTTGTAGATTTGACGTACGCACACAGGATCCTGAACAGTCGCATCGGCTAAATCCTCGCTGACAAAAATCATGTTGGCTACGTAGGGAGGAGCTCGAAACTCAAGTGGTTTTGCGACATGAGCGGAGCCACGAATTCCATACCAACCCGTAATATCCCAATCGCTTCGCAATGGATCAATGCGTTTTGCATCCTCGTCGACGACAATCATCTGCTCAAATGCAGAGGACTCCACGATTGCATCGAGAGTCTTCCTATCGCGAGCCCCGAACCATATCGCAAAGCCAGATGCGTCACCTTGCGAAAGTAATTCTTTGGCCAGTGTTCGTACCGAATCGTCCGCAATCCCTGAGGCTGAGCCGTAGGCGCTAGCCTCGGGTTTGGCGTTAGGGTTGGTGGCCTCCTGGGATCCCGAGGCTAGAGACGTAGGTTCAATTTTCGCAAGACCAGACGGTTCTCCGAGAATAATGATGTTCCCATCCAATGAAACGGCAACTAGCTTCCCATTTCCCGCGATGAGGCGTTCGATCTGCCCATCGATTGGCATCGACCAAAGCGTTTGAGCTTCGGCGTCTTGGCTTGGCAAACGGATAGCGATCAGCGAGCTCTTAGAGTCCTTGGCGTCCGCTTGTGGTCCGGCAGCATAGAGAACTCCACCGGAGAGAATGAGATCACCGCGTCCGTCACCAGGAATATCCCATAGCTTAGTGCCATCTGGTTTCCATGCGCATATTTTGGCGACCCCTTTTTCCATTTCGGCTGAGTAGAGCACGTCCCCTGCAAGCACCGGCTCGTTCGGCATGAACGCAGTCTTGACTCCGTCACCAAGTGAAAACTGACGCGTCCCTTTGAGTCGAGTGTGAACGTAAAAATAGTCGTCGTTGGCCACAACAAGCGAACCACCTGTCCCCTTGCTACCAGCATTGAGTTCGAAGTAGCGTTGTTTGCCTGTCTGTCGATCGAAAACAGCTGGAACGGATCTTCCACCGGGGACAATCAGAGAATCCTTGGTCGCGAGCAAAGCACCCTGAGGCCCGACGCCTGCGAACGACGGCGCGCTGTGCGGCTGCTTGATGTATTGAGAACCGGTTTCGTCATTGAGCCATGTGACTTCGCCGGTCTTCTTGTCGAGAGAATAGATGAATGTGCCCATGAATGGCCAGATGCTTGACGCAAAGTAGACTTGGTCGCCGTAGATAACAGGCCCGCCTCGAGCAGGCCAAGCGGAAATCATGCGACGGTTTCCTATTGCAAGGTGACCGAGCGGTGCACCGCGAAATCGCCACCGTAAAGTACCCGTTGCAGCCTCGACCGAATAAAGACAACCATCATCACTTGCGAAATAAACAGCCCCATCGGCTGCCGCCAAAGGCAATCGCACTGGCCCATCCGCAAAATAGGTCCAGTTCACCTTGCCTGATTTCGTATCGTACGAGACTACCTTGTCGGAGTCGTTGAACCCCACAAACAACTGTTCCCCCATTATGATCGGCTCGAAAACGCGATCGTAAGTCATGAGGTCTGCATTGAGTGGGTCTTCCCAAGTTTGCTTTCTGGGAGTCCCTTGGATCACATGCTCAATATGCAACGTTTTCCCAAGCGACTCCTTCGACGAAGCACTTCTCATGGCATCGCCTCGCCACATAGGCCAATCTTCAGCTATCAAAGTAGCGTTCGTCATGCCAAGTGCGAGCAGAGTACAATATTGAACAACTCGGCAGAATTGTCTTTCAACTTGGTGGACAATTGGACCCATGTTTTCCTGTCACAATCTAAAGCGGACTTCGAATTGGCTATCAAGCGCCCACCAAAAAAAGTTTAGAGGACCAAGAACCGTATTGTAGACAGTTCAATTGGATCGTGGACATACAATGGGGGAAGTTAGCACTCTCTCCATCGAGGGATTTGCTTCCAGTATGTGAAATCCCTTCAGAAGAGTAGTGAACAAATTTGCACCTTATTCGAAATCCAACAAAATATTAACGGAAATCACACACGCTTTCTCAATCCAATTCTAGAATGACGGTCCAAAGAACCTGGGTGTATTTGATACTAGGTATTCGATTGAATCTCAATTGCAAGGCAATGATGCAGATGAAAACAGAGCTTTCTTGGTTCTCGATCGTAGTAATCGTCAATGGGATTCTAGTTTCCAATTCCCTAGGAATGGAGAGCGGATCGCGTGACTGGCCAACCTATCGCAGCGGAAATAACCGACACGGTTCAACCTCCGATAGCATTGCCCCGGCAGCGCAGCCAAGCTGGACCTTTCAGTCGCCGACTGCCCCCAAAATGTCATGGGGTAGCGCCGAGGGTCGCACAATTGAAAGTCATGTCATTGGAGATCGCAACAAGTACGATGACGCCCTGCAACCCGTGGTGGTAGGCGATCAGGTTTTTTTTGGCTCGTCCGTCGACCATCACCTGCATTGCTTGGATCTCAAGACAGGCGTGGAGCGTTGGTCGTACGCTGTGGGAGGTCCTATTCGGTTGGCACCTGCCGTTTACAATAGCAAAGTGTACTTTGGTGCAGATGATGGTTTTGCGTACTGCCTTTCTGCCGTAGATGGTTCATTGGTTTGGAAGGTTTATGGTTCCTACTCCGACAATAATTGGCTCCTGGCTCGAGGTGAAATGATTTCGCGGTGGCCGGTCCGAACCGGCGTTTTGATCGATGACGGAAAGGCATTCTTCGGAGCCGGAATTTTCCCACACGAGGAAATATTTATTCACTGTGTCGACGCTGAGACCGGAAAAGTCATTTGGAAACAAGATCATATCAGCGAAGCAGATGCGGGCAGAAATAGCCTGTCGCCACAAGGCTATTTGCTTGCAAACAAAGACGTACTTTTTGTTCCATCAGGCGGTTCTCTTCCCGCTGCGTTCAACAAAAACACGGGCGAGTTTCTTCATAAGCGAACCTTCTCGTGGCGCACAACTGCAGGCGGGGTTGTCGGTGGCTTCCAAGCATTGCTCGCCGACGGTCAACTCTACACAAGCGGAGCGCATCACTGGCTGGCCATGGACCAAGTCGAAGGAGAGGTTGGGTACGGATGGTTTCAAGGTCGACAACTCGCTGTGCATGAGGAGCAGGCTTTCGTTACGACGGGTGAACATGTTGCTTGCCTCGATCGAACAGTCTATGCGATCAATAGCCGTCGCCGTCACGAACTTGAAATGTTCATCAAGGAGACGGTACCTAAATTGCGAGGTCCCGTTCCAGACGCAAAAACACTTAAGGCCAAATTGAAGCAAGCTGAAAAAGAACTCTTAGCGATCGCCGACATAGGGATCGATTGGAAGCGGGCAACCGAAGGAAACGATTGTGTCGTCGCAACGTCCAACTTGGTCTTCGTCGGCGGAGAAAAAAAGGTAACCGCATACAATCGGACTAGTGGCGATCAAGCTTGGCAGGCAGAAGTCGAGGGAACCGCGAGCGGAATCGTGGTGGCTCAGAACCATCTGCTCGTGAGCACAACGACCGGTAAAATCTATGCGTTCCCTTCAGCCGATGTTGTAACAACAATCGCACCTAGTCTTGTCGCTTCCACTACCAAAACGGTACCGGGCCAAAACCCGTTTCCTGCCGACGAGTTTTCCGAACGGTATGCAACTGCTGCAGAAGAGATTTTACAGCAACTAGGACGTCGGAGTGGTTTTTGTCTCGTCGTAGATAACAATCTCGGACGGCTTGCATACGAAATTGCGAAACGTAGCGATTTGAAAATCTATGCGGTCGATAGCGATCCAGTGAAAGTGACTGACTCAAGAAAGCTACTTTCGAAGACAGGCCTGTACGGAAACCGTATTGTTGTCCATCCCTATAGAAATGAGGAGCTTCCGTACTCCAACTACTTTGCGGATCTAATCGTCTCCGACCAGAATGTAATTACGGGCACATTACCGATTGCGCCGGAAGCAATCCAGCGACACTTGAAACCGCTCGGAGGCATGATTGTCGTACGAGAGAACCCGCCGGCTGGACGTGTCGCCATGCTAGATTGGTTCAAAAAGCTAGGTTGCGATTCGGGCCAACCTGAAAGCAAGAAATCATGGACCCGTCTGGTACGGGAGGCTTTGCCGGGCGCAGGAAACTGGTCCCATCAGTATGGCAATCCGGCGAATACTGCGATTGGCGAGGATACACGTGTGAAAGGTGATCTCAGCGTACTTTGGTACGGCGATCCTGGACCAGGCGACATGGTCAATCGACACGATGGAGCTGTCGGACCGCTTTCCACCAACGGTCGTCTATTCGTCCAAGGAGAAGCCGAGATTCTCGCCTACGATGCATACAACGGGACGTTCTTGTGGAAGTACAGTAATCCCTCAGCGATTCGTACGGGTGTGTTTCAAAATCAGAATCCAGCCAATCTGGCAGCCGAGGACGATCGCCTGTTCCACTTCGTCAAAGATGAGTGCTTCGAGCTGGACGCGGCCTCCGGTCGCGTGCTTCGAACTCATCGGCTTCCTCCAAGTCAAGATGACGGGCAACACGAATGGGGCTATGTTGCGACTCAAAATGGATTGCTTTTCGGAGCGGCCACCATTCGCAAAGAAATCGAGCTCAAGCAGCGACGACGCGGTAAGCAAACCGAAGATGCGACCGATATCCTGTTTGCAATCGATCTCGATTCAGGAGTGCTCAAGTGGACCTATCAAGGGCACAGTATCTCGCATCATACGATAGCAATTGGACCTGACAAAGTTTTCTTTATCGATAGCTCCATTACGAGCGAACAGCGAGATCAGCTTCTGCGTGCAGACAAGTCGAATCTTGAAAATCTTGTCGGCGACGCACGTGCGTTGGCCGAAGAACGCGCTCTACGAGCAGACATTCGGCGAACCATTGCTCTTGATATTCAAAGCGGAAAAAGCCTATGGGAGCAATCCGTTGACGTAACCGATTGCAGTGACATCGGGGCTGGGGGAGGAAAGCTGACTCTCATGTACTCGAACGGCACGTTGATTCTCGGTGGAGCGAACGCAAATGGTCACTACTGGAAGCAGTTTGTTGCAGGAGAATTTACGAAACGTCGATTGGTGGCGTTGTCCGCGAACGAGGGATACAAGAAATGGGCTCTCGACGCCAACTACAAGGGACGTCCCATCGTTATTGGCGAAAAAGTCCTCGCCGAACCATGGGCTTTTGAAATGCAAAGCGGTAAGCAAATTTCCCGAACGCATCCCATCACTGGCAAAGAAGTTCCTTGGAGCCTGATGCGCACCGGACATCATTGCGGAATCTTGACCGGCTGCGACTCCGGGATGCTGCTGTTTCGATCCGGTGATACGGCGTTCTATGACCTCAATGAAGACGTCGGGACCAAGCACTTCGCTGGCCATCGGTTGGGCTGTTGGGTCAACGCGATCCCTGCAAACGGACTCGTAATGATTCCCGAAGCGAGTGCGGGCTGTGTCTGTCAATTCTCGATATCCTCGACGATTGTGATGGAGCCAAGACCCATGGATCGACAATGGCTGATCCACGGAACTTCCGGATTGCTATTGCCTGTTACCAACATGGCACTCAATTTGGGCGGCCCAGGAGACCGCAAGGACTCGCAAGGAAACCTATGGTTGTCCTACCCTCGCCGAGCTGCCTATCAAAAGACCTCCCTTGACATCGCGCTGGATCTGAAACCTGTCTTTTCAACAGGCGGTAAGTTTAACAGCATTCGGGAAATGGCATCGGATGGTCAAATTGCAAACCCTTGGCTCTATTCTTCGTGGGCCGAGGGCATTCAACAGCTCCAGTTGCCTCTGCTCGGTACTGGTGATGTGCCAGCCTCCTACAATGTGAAACTTCACTTTGCCAAGTCGAGTCAAGACAGCCCGGATCCGATTGTCTTTGACGTGCTGATGCAAGGGAAAGTGGTATTGGAGGGAGTCTCGATTCCTGCCGCTGCCGTGAATGAACTCGCCGTCGTCATCAAAGAAGTTCCTGCAGTGCTCGTCACCGACAACTTGGTTATCGATTTCAAGGAGAAGGCCGGCAAGGCACGATTGAACGCAATCGAAGTAACCAAAGCGGATTGAGTTATTGCCACTAGCCAAAGGGTACCCTCTTTGTGTTTTCGTGATCCGGTGGGCGCAAGCCCCGGGCCTGGATTTTCGTGAACTGGGGGCGCGAGCCACCGCTAGCCCCAGGCCTGAATTTGAGGGTTAGGAGCGCCTTCCAACTAGACGATTCCCGAGAGATATTTAATGGACAAGATGAGTGTTTTGATGGTTGGAACCGGAGAGTATACGACCGGACATGTGCCGGGCGCGGTTACGGCAGCGGACAAACGTGCGGGTGTGATCGGTACGATCTTATTCGATCTTCGACGGCGTGGTTTGGTCGATCGACTGCTGATGGCTGGAACGAATGGCACTAAGTTTCCGTTAATCCGCACACATCTGAGTCAAGCGATCGCCGATACCTATCGCGAGATGAATGTCGCCTTCGACAGTTTTCCAGCGGACGACATAACTCGCGATCCCAACGCCTATTTGAAAGCACTAGAACTAGTTCGATGCGGCGATGCCGTCATCATTTTCACTCCGGACAACACCCATTTTGAAATTGCAATGGCTGCAGTCCAGCGAGGTTGTCATGTTTTGGTTGCAAAGCCGATCGTAAAGACAATCAGTGAGCACAAAAAACTAGTTGCTGAAGCGAAAAAAAGTCATGTCCTGGTTGCCATGGAAGTTCATAAACGTTGGGACCCAATCTACATAGACGCTCGAGATCGAATTCGAAGCTTAGGCGATTTCAGCTTTTTCCAGTCCTATATGAGTCAACCTAAGTCCCAACTGATGACGTTTAGAGAGTGGGCAGGGAAATCGAGCGATATCAGCTACTATTTGAATTCGCACCATGTGGATTTTAACGTGTGGGCTTGTGGGCATCGCGCAAGACCAGTTGTTGTACGAGGGTCAGCAGCAACGGGAGTTGCCCATTTAAAAAACATTCCAACCGAAGACACGATCACTCTAACTGTCGATTGGGTCAATAACGAAAGCGGCAATCGCGCCACGGCCATCTATACGTCATCGTGGATTGCGCCTCGATCGGATGTGCATTCTCAACAGCGGTTTCACATGATGGCACACGGCGGCGAAATCACTGTGGATCAAGCTCATCGGGGCTATACGATTTCCACGGATGACGCAGGTTTTTGCTCTGCCAATCCGCTATTCATGAAATACACGCCGGACGCGGATGGTTATTTCGCAGGTCAAAGTGGATACGGCTATCGGAGTATCGAAGCATTTTTGCAAGCCGTTGAATCGGTACGTTGCGGTCAAGCGGAACCGGAACGCTTTCATGGTAAACTCGCGACAGCCCGCGACACGTTGCTGGTAACGGCAATCTTAGAGGCAGGTCGGCGTAGTTTGGATGAACAGGGAATGGCTATCAAGATCGACTACGACGCCGATGGAATCGTTTCCGGGTTGAGCTAACCCCCCCGCTGGCCAACTCCCAATCTGCTTAAAAGTCGGGCAGTGGCTGCATAACGAAACAGCATTGACAAAAAAGCTACGCTGGTTTTAATAGGCGTAGTGCGCTGAGGAGCCATCAATGGCTATATCTAGATAACTATTCGTTTTAATGTCGCCAGTGTGTGTTCGGCGGCACGTGGTTTGCGCCAGTCAAATGAATTGAGACGAATTGCCTTTTTTGCAGAAGTGATGTTTATTCAATTACGAAAAGGCGAGCGTTAATGAAAGAATTTATCCCTACGGACAGTGAGGTTGGAGAAGTGGTGTTGCAGTTGGTTGATTCCTCATCCGGCAGACCGATTAAAGCATGGACTTTTAAGAATCAGCCTGAAATCACCATTGGCCGTTCGCCGGATCAGCTTGTTGAAATCAGCGATCCTTACGTCTCTCGCAGCCATGCCAGACTGGACTATCGAGACGGAAAGTGGATTTTGGTTTCTTTAGGACGCAACGGAGTGGTGGTTGCAAATCAGTTAGTAACGGATTATCCCGTCGAGGTGGATATCAGTTTCCGGCTAGGAAAAGAGGGGCCAACTATGCTTTTTCGCACAGGTAACGCTCAACTGAATCTTGGGGCGACGATCAATTCGGATACGTTGCCTGAGTTTTTGTTTCAGCTGGATGAACAGAAGTTGCATCAGGAGGTTGGTGAGATTTCGGATGGGGACTATTTTCAGAACCTTCAAGCGAAGGCTGAGAATATGCGCCGTAATCGCAAGGCTGACTAGCAACGAGAGACTATATTTATCGCGGCATTCGGCTAGAACGACCGTGCTTTTCACAGTGTTAGGAAACCTAAATTGTCCAAAATCATCTCCACCCACTCTTTTCGAGGTGGCACGGGAAAGTCGAATACAACCGCCAACCTAGCGGTGCTTACAGCCAAAGCTGGATTTCGAGTCGGCGTGATCGACACGGATATTCAGTCTCCGGGCATTCATATCTTATTCCGCTTGGACGAGAAGGTTGTTCAGAAGTCACTAAACGACTACCTTTGGGGCAAGTGCAGAATTGAAGAGGCTGCTTACGATGTGACCGAGCGGGCGATTGGCGACGAGCAGGATGGCTCAGAGCGTCCTAGGTTATTCCTGATTCCATCGAGTCTGCGATCTGGAGAAATCGCTCGGATTCTCCGAGAGGGATATGATGTCGGACGGCTGAACGATGGTTTTCAAGATCTGATCAGGCTATTGCGACTTGACTACCTATTCATCGATACGCATCCTGGAGTGAACGAGGAAACGCTGCTCTCCATCGCGGTTTCAGACACCCTAGTGCTAATCGTTCGTCCTGACCAGCAGGATTTTCAGGGGACCGCAGTTACAGTCGAGCTTGCTCGCAAGTTATTCGTTCCAGAAATGTTTATTGTGATCAATAAAGTTCCTATTGGCACAGATCCAGTCTCGCTAAAAGTCCATGTCGAAGGGCTTTACAAGACAGATGTCGCGGCTGTGTTGCCACTCAGTATTGAGATGGCACGTAATGCCAGCGGTGACATTTTTTGCAATCGTTATCCCGCCCACCCGCTGACGCAAGAATTAAAGTCCATCGTTAAACGGTTCATCCCCTAGGCCGCTGGCCACGCTTTGGCGAATTCGCTTTAGCCATGCAATGTAAGGAATTCTCGAAGTGACTGCACCTGCTGACGACAAAGAACTTGATCTGCTGTTGGGGCGCATGAAAGCAACCGCTGCTCCATTGCGAGAACTGCTCCGCGGGTTTCATGCGCGTTACGCTGAAAACGACGAAGGGAAAGTTGCAGACTATATTCCCGAATTGGCTGGTGCCGACCGCCGCTGGTTTGGAATTACGATCGTAACGACCGATGGTCAGATATTTGAGGTTGGAGACTGCAAGCAACTCTTCACCATCCAATCCATCTCCAAGCCGTTTGTGTATGGATTAGCGTTGGAGGACAACGGAATGGAACATGTGGTAAGTAAGGTTGGAGTTGAACCGACTGGCGAGGCCTTTAATTCGATCGTCTTGGATGAATCTTCCAACCGTCCCTTCAACCCCATGGTCAACGCTGGGGCAATCGCTATCGCTGACTTGGTCCGAGGGAAAGACTACCCGGAGCGCGTTAACCGACTGCTGAAAATGTTCGGACGCTACTGCGGACGCGATGTGTATATCGACAATTCTGTGTTTATGTCTGAGCGAATGACCGGCCACCGCAACCGAGCAATCGCGCACTTGATGCTGAATTTTGGCATGATCGGCGAACGAATCGAGGAGGCCCTAGAACTCTATTTCCAACAATGCTCCATTTTGGTGAGTGCGCACGATTTGGCGGTCATGGGGGCAACGTTGGCAAATGGTGGAGTCAATCCGATCACCGGCCTGCGCGCCATTGAACAGCCTTACATTAAGAACCTCTTGAGCATTATACTTTCCTGTGGGATGTATGACCATTCGGGCGAATGGGCTTATCGCGTTGGCATTCCGGCCAAAAGCGGCGTTGGGGGTGGCATCGTCGGCGTCATTCCAGGCCAGTTTGGCATAGGTGTCTTCTCGCCACCATTGGATAGTAAGGGGAACAGCGTTCGTGGCATCCAGACCTTCCAAGAACTTTCGCAGCGATTTGGACTTCATGTTTTTGAGTCAGGCTTCAGCGACCCGAAGATACAGGACTTGTTCGCACCTGCACGGCGCTAATGATGAAACAATTTCACGCCTGACATCAATTTCGGAGTGAATCAATGACACTAATTCCGATTCACGAGCTCGTCTAGATTCAAGACAAGGTTGGCAACTAAGGTAAAAATTGCAAGTTCCTCTGTTGGCAGCGACGCATCGAAAGGCTTCTCTCCGATGCCAACAAGCCGCTTGGCGTCGGCCGTATTCTCTTTGAATCGGGATCGGAATTGTTGGACTGCTCCTTCGATCGCTTGGAGCTCCAACGGTGTCGGCTTGCGAGATAGGCATTGCTGAAAAATTGACTCGATACGGTCTTGCGGTTTTACCTTGTCATCGCGAAGCGTTCTTTCGGCGAGAACACGAGCCGCTTCGACATACTGCACGTCATTCATGAGTTGCAACGCCTGGAGCGGCGTGTTGCTACGTTCTCTACGTGTGCAAAATAATTCCCGGTTGGGTGCGTCGAAGTTGCTCATGAACGGAGGCGGTGCAGTACGTTTGATGAAACTGTAGAGACTTCGTCGATAAAGCGAGTCGCCATGATCCTGAATGTAGTAACGCGTATTCGAATCACCATAGCCAACCGGCTCCCAAATGTTCTGTGGTTGGTAGCCTTTAAAAGCTTGACCGCCTGTCCTTCGATTGAGCAATCCGCTGACGGCCAGGACGGTATCTCTGATCTGCTCTGCGTCCAGCCGGATCCGAGGTCCGCGGGCCAAATATCGGTTTTCCGGATCGATGGTCTGGGTTTGGATAGTCACCACGGCAGACTGGCGAAACGCCGCCGCCGTAACCAGTTCTCGCATCAATTGCTTTACGTTCCACCCACTCTTGCGAAAGCGATGCGCCACCGCATCCAAGAGTTCTGGATGGGTCGGCGGTGAGCCTTGTGAACCAAAGTCATCGCTGGTTTTGACGAGTCCCACGCCAAAAACTTGTTGCCAGAATCGGTTGGCAGTCACACGCGCGGTCAACGGGTTCACGTCCGAAACCAGCCACTTGGCAAGATCCAGGCGGCTGAGACGATCCTGCTCCGCTGGCTTAGTTAACAATGGCAATACTGCCGGCGTACCCGGCAAAACGGCCTCTCCCTTTTGATCGTATTGACCGCGAATCATCACGAACGCTTCTCGCGGTTTAGGACGATCATTGAAGATAATCGAACTAGGAATCCGACTCTCGATCATCGCTCGATCTACTCTAGCTGCTAACCAACTGCGTCTTGCGTCAACCACCGCAGGGGCAGCTGCCTCCGAAATGTACATACGAAAGAACTCGGCCACTTGCTCTGCTTGTGCTTTGCCTGCATCGCTGTCTGGCCCTTCCTTGATCGCTTTGGATAAACTATCACTGGCCAATGGAACGCTGGTTCCTTTGACCGAAGTCCACCACGCATTCAGGTTGGAGTTAAGTTGGTCTTCCACCCGTTGATTTCCAGTGCACGCCAGTCCGTCCCAATGGCAAATACCGCCGAACAGCCCCAGTTTGATTTCCTTGACACTGGTGCCAACTTTCAAATCGGATAAAGCAACAGTCAATTCAGTCCACCGACCCGGTTGCGGTAGTTTGCCTAGAACACGATCTGGCTCCGCGCCGACCAGCTTTGCATCCGTTGGCTCATTGCTCCATGCCCATCGCTTCGATCCGGTATCCGTCTTGATATCGATGAAAATTGCCTTGGGCGGTTCCTTCAAATCTGTGAGTGTCCAAATGCGTAGGCTGGCTTGATCAGGGATCCACATTGGATTGAGGCCGCCCGTAATGGTTTGTTCGAACTTGTGCCCAAACTCTTGCCGCAACGCACGACGTCCCATAGGTGCCCCAACATCGCTGGCCCAGCGTGCATCGTTGCGAGAAGTATTCCTAGCTCCAGCCCCGATCGGAAACTCGTCGTCCATCCAGATGGAGGTCACCGGTCCCGTTCGCTGGAGTGTCGCTTGAGTTTCGTATGCGATTTGCTCTTTGTCGGAAGCAACCTGCTGAAGCTTTGCCAGTGATTGAGATTCGCGATCTTTCGCTCGTTCAAGATCCCTTTTTTGCTCTTCGCTTGGCAACAGCAGAAAAGGTCGAGTCGACTCGACATTTCCATCCATGGCCGGGTCCGCTGCGTTGTAGAAAAATGCATACATCGAGTAGAACTCGCGAGTGCTGATCGGATCGTATTTGTGATCGTGGCAAACAGCACAGCCTCCTGTCAAACCAAGCCAAGTTTGAATCGTCGTGCTGGTCCGATCGACTGCATATCGGAACAGAAACTCGTCATCGATAGCCCCCCCCTCACCGGTCGTGACGTTGCAGCGGTTGTAGCCCGTTGCGACTTGTTGAGAGAGCGATGGATTGGGCAACAGATCCCCAGCCAACTGCTCGATCGTGAACTGCGAGAATGGTATGTTGCTATTGAACGCATCTACCACCCAATCCCGATAGGCCCACGCTTGTCGCTCATTGTCTAAGTGCATGCCATGGGTATCACCATAGCGAGCGACGTCGAGCCAATGCTTGGCCATCTCCTCGCCATAATGCGGTGAAGCGAGATACTGCTCGACGAGTCTGCTATAGTTGGCTTCGGTCGGACTCGCCACGAAGGCGTCTACGTCGGTCAAACTGGGTGGCAGTCCAGTTAAAGTAAAGGCAAGTCTTCGAACCTGAGTGATTGGATCCGTTGGTCCTTGCGCGACGAGTCCCATGCGTTTGCGTTCTCGCTCTAGAAATGGATCGATCGAGTAAGTTTCTTCTTGAGACGTAGCAAACGGCTCGAATGACCAGTGCTTTTCGTACTTTGCTCCCTGCACGATCCATTTAGAAATCGTTTGCTTTTCAGAGTCCGAAAGTTGCCGATTGGAAGTTGGAGGCGGCATGACCGTATCTGGGTCGGTCGATTGGATTCTCGACCAAATGAGACTCTGGTCGAGTTTGCCTGGGACAATTGCATGCTCGCCGGAGTCTCGCGCCGCAAAGGCTCCTTCCGAAATATCCAAACGCAGGTCCGCCTCGCGCGTCTTGGCATCAAAGCCATGGCAGCGATAGCATGTGCTGGAAAGGATAGGTCGAATATCTTGATTGAACCGCAGCGAGTCCGAGGGCTTTTCTTGCGCAAAGCAAACATGGATGTGCAAAAAACAAATCAGCGAGGAAAGCGTCAGCAAGCGACCGAGTGAAAAATTTCGAAGCATAACCGTGAAAAACTCCAGAGTGCGGACGTTCAAAAGCAACATTGGTGCTAACTCACAAGTATAGTTAAGTTACGGTGGAAACAAAACCATACCGAAGCCTGGTGTCGTAAAGCCACAAAGCTACGACGCCTCTTGAAATCTTCCTGCGATCAACGAGATACCTGGCTTTGGCGGTAACCTTCGCAGGTTACCGTTCACGGGGTGTGTTTCGCCCCATGTGCGGGTGATAGCGCGCCAGTTTAAGTCACATTGATGTACAGGATAAACAGGTTACGGAATTTTATCCTGTCTATCGATGTACGATATTTTCATTTCTTGGCCGAGACGCAATATAAATTCCTGTTGGAGCGAATGAATATCTCGCCGTGGCTGATTGCGGGAGTGGCGCTAAACTCTTCGGAATCCGACGTTAGGCGATTGACCGCGAGCTGATTGAACTCTTTTCCGGCACTCAGAACGTATGTGTCGCCGTTCCTCGCTGTGAAATACAACTTGCCACCTCGCCATCCACGACAACACTTGAGCTAAACTGCGAGCCAAATTGATCACCGCCGCCATCGAGGTAAAAGCAGAACCAACCAAACTTGCCGCTCTTCGGATCGAGGCCCCAAATTTCGCCAGGTGCACCGATCACCAATTCTGTTGAGCTACCAACCTTGGCAATGGCTGGCGTTCCCCATACGTTTCCTAACTTTTCGGAATCCAGCCGCCAAAGTTCTTCGCCCGTGTTCTTGTTGAGTCCAAACAAAGCACGGCCCTCGGCACCAGCAGGTACGATTAACACGTCCTCGTGCACGATGGGACTCGATGACGAACCCCATCTACGGCCATCGGAACCTTTGCCTACGCTCTTTTCCCACAATGCATTGCCCTCTAAATCGAAGGCCATTACACCACTCTTTCCAAAGAAGACGTAGACATACTTTCCGTCCGAAGTTGGCGTATGGGAAGCGTATCCATGCTGTGGAACTCCCATTCCACTATACGGATCCTCTGGTACCGACGAAGGTAAAGATTTCTGCCAAAGCGTCTTCCCCGTGTTACGATCGACGCAAACCAAGTGGCGGACCAAGTCTTTAATATCACCCGGTTCATCCTGATTCAACCCATACCCCGAATAACAAGTCACAAAGACTCGGTTTCCAACAACGATCGGACACGAAACCCCCGCTCCAGGCAACGGAACTTTCCACTTGAGGTTATCCTTTTCGCTCCAAGTGGTTGGTGTCGATTCTTTATCTTCCGCTACCCCCGAGCCATTCGGCCCCCGAAATCTTGTCCAATCTGCGAAAGCTGAGCCTTCGAATCCAAACTGGGTAGCCGAGCAAATCAACCCCAGCGCCGCTAAACGCGACCATCGTGAACGAACCATTAGATCTACCTATCCTTCAGCATAAATAATCGAAATCGAAGTCCTTCATCCGCATACTCTAGTTTTACAGCGTCCAACAACGCTTGGTCTTTGAAACCGACATGCTTACGCGCTCAGACCGTTTTGTCGAGTCGCCATTTCTTCCCGCAATGCGCGCAGCCCGCGTTTGAGTAAGCCCGCGACCGCCATTTCTGACTTTTCGATTCGCTCGGAAATCTCTTTGAGCGACATCCCTTCTAGATACCGCATGCGGATCGCTTCGCGTTGCGTTTCTGGTATATTCTCTAGGCAGGTCGCTAGAACAACCGAGGCTTCGTCTCGCATCATGCGTTGACTTGGGGAGGACGATTCAGAAGGAACCATATCCTGCATGCCCAACGAACTGCCGCCCGATTCCGAGCTAACTCGCAAAATGACCTCCTTGCGAGCGGAACGCTTCTGCGCCGTTAAGTGCTGTTGGTGTGCCGTGGAGACGTTGTTGCGAAGAATATTGCGAAGCCATGCCAGTAGTGACTCGACCGACTCGCCTCGAAAATCGTCGAAGTCGCGTGTCGCCTCAAGAAACGTTATTTGCACGACATCGGCGTAGTCGAGGCGACTCTGCAATCGCTCATCGAGGTGACGTTGAGCAATAACGTTGAGATAGGGGCGAAACCGATTCAGCAGCTCCCCTTTGGCGGACTCGTCCCCCTGTTTGGCTAAAGCGAGAATTTCGTGAGAATCAAGGAGCATAGTTAGGCGTCCGGATCGATCTCGCCGATATGCATCCACTTCTTGAGCAATGGCGACAACGCTAAACAAACGACGCCAGCTCCACATGCCAAGATCGCCACCATTTTGTAAACATCGCCATAGATATGCACTGTTGCCGATGGGATTGGCACTATGTTGCCTCCACCTTCGTTCACCGAAGCATACTGTGCAATGATGCCCGCAAGGAATTGTGAAAATGCAGTCGCGAGGAACCAAGATCCCATCACCGTGCTAACCAGTCTAGCCGGCGTCAGTTTCGTAACCATAGACAATCCAACCGGGGACAAGCATAGCTCACCGGTGGTCAACAAAAGATACATCAATAGGAGCCAATAGGATGCGACCATTCCATCGGAATCTGCGGTTTGGGCTCCAAAGTAGAGCATTGCGAATCCCATCCCGACTTGGATCAGACTCAACGCGAATTTGACCGGTGTGCTAGGTTCTAACCCACGAGCGCCCAAGTATCCCCACAACCCTGTTAGGACTAAGCCGAAGATCATGATGTACATGCTGTTGACTGCTTGGAAAACTGAAGCTGGTATTTCAGCTCCACCTAAACCGATTTTGCCGACGTTCTCCTCCGTGTATTTCCATTCGATCTTTTTGTCATCACGCATGGCGTCGTCCTGCTTTGCAAACTCTCGCAAATAGGTCATGGCAGTCATGGTCATCCTGGGTTCCTTCTGCAGTTCGGCAATGGTCGCCGCAAGTTTTACTTCGGGCATACGTTTCCCCGCTTCTTTGGCCCCCTCAACTTGACGCATCGCTTTTTCGATTTGCGAGCTCACTTTATCGGAACCATTTTCGTGACCAAGAAACTCTTGACTGAAATACTCCATTCCCGCCAGTTCTTTATCCGTTGACAAACGAAGTTCAACGGTATGGCCGACATCTGACTGCGCAACGAATTTTGTTTCGCCAACACGATCGATGTTTCGGTCCGTATAGTTATTAACCGAGCTGCCAGACTGTTCAAAAAACGCCCAAAACCAGATGGAGAAAAAGGTCAGAATGAAAACCACAAACATGCGCTCTCGGGCGATTTTATTCATTCGCAGCGCTTCGCGAATCAAATAAATCGTAGCGATGATTCCTGCTAAAGATAAAACCAGGCCAGCTGGACGACTGGCTTCTTCGACAAACTGGGCTAGCCCTTTTACTAACTTGCTTGGGCTCTCCTGCATCGGCTTGATCACCGACTCTGGGATCAATGTCAACTGCTCGTTAAAGCCTGGAACAATTGAAAACCCAGAAACGAGTAGTACGAAAACAGGAATGGCAATCACAACACCGACCAAGACTTTGATCAAATTCTTCGTCCATAATTCGGGGAAGGGTGCTCTACCAATTTCTTTGGGGAGCCCACCCCGAGCAAGGGCAGTAATGGCGACGATTGCAGAAATAATCAGAGCGAACACGACAAAATAAGTTGAGACTAGAGAAAAAGTATCGCCAGCGTTGAATCGAATCATCGCCACGACGCTGGTGGTTGCGGCAAGTGCGATTAGGATTTGCGTTAGTAAGTTGGGTGCCACAAAAACAGCAAGCCCAACCAACATCCCGATCGTCGCTAGTCCGAAACCTAAATGCCACCCATACGTTTCACCAATGTATCCGCAGAGAAGGGGCGAAAGCGCGCCACCTAGGTTGACCCCAATATAAAAAATGGTGAAGCCGCTGTCCCGCTTCGTGCTCTGCTCGGAGTAAAGCTCACCAACCATCGATGAGATGTTGGGCTTGAAAAAACCGTTTCCGGTAATCAGAAATCCAAGCGCACAAAAGAACCAAAGTTCCGTTTGAATCATCATGAGCAAATGGCCTACCGCCATGAGCAGACCACCGATCACGACCGCCGTCCGTTTGCCGAGCATTCGATCCGCGATCATGCCTCCAAAAAACGGCGTCATGTAGACAAGTGCCGTGTAAGCTCCATAAACCGCGTTCGCGTCTTTGTCACCATAGCCCAAGAACCCCTTGAGCATGTATAGCAGTAGCAGCGCGCGCATCCCGTAGTAAGAAAACCGCTCCCACATCTCGGCAAAAAACAGCGTGTAAAGACCGGTTGGATGCCCGAAAAGAGTCGGGAGAGTTTCCGGATTGAGTTTCGAAATTTGAGAGTTACCTACGTGCACCATTCTGTCTATCCAAATGGGAAATCGATGATTCAAGTTTGAATTCCAGCATACGCTGTTAAGTTACCCCCGGCAAGTACCAAGCACTCCGGTGCGCCGTCATCCCGATATGGGGATAGTAGGACTCTGCCGCCGGTGCGGAGAGTAACAATAGCATAGTTCCGCGTCCCGCAGCCTCATGCGTTCGTTCGATCAAAACCTGGCCGATTCCTTGACCTTGAAATGCCTGATCAACCGCTAGGTCGGAGAGGTACGTGCAATAGTGAAAATCCGAAATAGCTCTAGAAACTCCCACAAGTAAGCCCTCGCTGGACCTGGCGGTGAAAATCACATCCGCGTTTCGGAGCATTCCATCTATCGTCTCACGATTGCCGACTGGTCTACGCTCCGCCAAGGTAGATCGTACTAAACAGTCGATAAATTCGTCGGCAGAAAGATCCGGTTCAAGTCGATACGTTACTTCTGTCATGGTATTGAAATCCCTTTAGTCTTGTCGCGACGATTCGAAACCACTGGCATTCAATGCCATCGCGGAACTCGGTGAATTTTAGCACACTGACATCTCGAGCCATCTTGGGGCTGGGTAGTTTTTCTCCCCTCGTCCCTTCGCTCGCAAGCTTCCCCTCGTTCCCAAGCTCCAAATATCTACAGCCAGGGAACGAGAGAAATTATTTTTACATTCCCCTAATTGCCTCGCCAAAAGATTTCCTGTGGTCGACCTCGCTCCCTACTTGTAACGGGTCGGTATCGACTACCAGATAGGTTGTTGTTTCCTCCGGTTTGCCGACCAGTACCCCAATCGAAATAGCAATTCCAGCGAGCGACATGATGTTCGACTGGACTTGAGCAATTCCCAAAACGTTCAGTCCAAACATGCCGATAAGGCGATCGGCAGGCTGAAGCCTACCTGCCGCGTGGGCGTTTTGGCATGATGAGTATATCGTAAGACGGCGGTTCCTCCTCGCGGATAATACGCAACATCTCCTCAAAACCTGCCGATCTTAGTCGTTTCGAATCGATCGGTGTCACCCCTGTCACCAATTGATACAACAATACTCCCAACGAATCGATGTCCGTACGCGTGTCAACGTCCAATTGATTGAGTTTGGCCTGTTCGGGACTCATGTATTCGATCGTCCCCACAATCTGTCCAATCTCCGTAAAGATTATCTTCTCGGTCAGGCTCTGCGTGGCACACTTCAACAAACAACTCCAAACGCTGCTTGGTCGTCACATGATTTTCATCCCAGTCTTGTTGCAAGTCGAACCGCAATTCACCCCATTTTTGACAAGCTTTAGGGGGATGGTAACAATCCCTAGGTCAACTTCGCTAACCTTTCGCGAACCGAATTTCCTCGTCAAATTACTGCATTAGTCTCAAGTAACAATTCATGACCATATCGGGACCTCAGTTTGCTCATACGATGGGTTTGGCTCGTGTCCTGGCTCTTCTATCGTGTGTCCTAACGATCGCTTGGGCTCACGAAAACACTATCCCGAAACTCAGGGTTTCGACGTGAATATCGCGGGTACAGACAAACCGGCACCACCGCCCAAGACAAGCCGGAGATAGCGTTAGTCGGTTTCTGGTTGCGACACGAGAACGATCTGTTTGCCAATGTTTTGGCCATGGAGCATTCGCTAATCCAGTGACGATACTCTCGCGATGCTGCAGCTTGCCTGTTCCGGCCTCGGGTTCCATTAGATTGTATTGGTAGATTTGACCACAGACGCAAATGCGAGCGTGAACATCGAGATGGTGAAAGGCCGCATCGGTGAGTGCGCCGCCGACGTTATCGAAATAGACAATCGATAGAACCACTAGTTGTAGACCCTCGTTCCCAAGCTCCCGCTTGGGAACGAGGGTAATGAGGGTACGCGAGATTGCGGAGCAATCGATTACCATCTACACGATTTGCAATGACTTTGATAGACTCACATGCATGAGACCGAGAACCTATATCCTTGCCGTTGCTATCGAAGATTATCAAGACACCTTCTTCCAAAGCGTGGTCTACGCCGAACAAGATGCTCATGATTTTGTCGGAGCTTGGCAAACTATGGGTGTGGAACCAGCCGACTGTGTTATCCTGCTCAGCGATTTTGCGACTCTGGCCGAATTGCGTTTAACTCTCCCGAAATTCTTGAGCAAGGTCGGCCCCGATGATCGGTTGGTACTCTTTTATGCAGGTCTTGGTGCTTCGATCCATGGCGCTAGCGTTGTATCCGCATGTGACACTCAAGTTGATGATTTCGAAAGATCGAGCCTTCCGTTAGCAGAGATTCTCAGCAAAATCGGTCAGGCCAAATGCAGCCAGGTTCTCCTATTTCTGGATGTTTGCCACGGCTCAAGCACAAGTGCGTCCCGCGGCACGCCGGTGTTGGAGACCGAGTTTGCTGGCGATGAACTCCGGGCATTTTGCAAAGAATCTGCGTCCCGCTTTGCATTCGTTTCTTGCAAGTCCAATGAAATTTCGTTTCCAAGCAGATCACTCAATCATGGCATTTGGACCCACTGCCTAATTCAAGCGATCAAGGGCGTTGCCAAAGAATCGATCGGAATAGACCGCCGCATTACCACAACGTCATTGCAGAAATATCTACTTGGTGAAGTTCCTCGCATTCTCCGGGTTACGGTTGCTGGTGCTGTTAAACAAACCCCCGTCCTGTTTGGTAGCAAAACCAAAGAACTAGTCCTTGTGGATCTTGCCGAGCTGCTCCCAAAAGGTGAACTCGCGGTGGAAGGGGCGACCAGCCCGATCAAAGATTCTTGTTTGACTGGCGAGATCCGGGGACGTGTTCGTGAACTCCGCGGATATACAAAACCAAAGACACCGCTTGCTACGCACAATGACTGGGAACGCGATTTCGTGGAGAAGTCTGGATCCGGTGAAGTAACAGCGCATGCAACGGAGATATTTGAACAGCTTCGCGAGTCCTTCCGATACAAACGCAAGGACCTTAGTTTTACAAACATCGCATCCACGGCATCCATCAAAGGTCCCGATTTCGACGTAAACATTTCTCTGACCCAAGACCCCGAAGATGCAGAGAAATATCTGTTATCAACTGAGGTTAGGTCGTTCCGCAACTCCAGCGTTATCGATGATCCGAACTTTCTAGCTATCTTTACGAAGTACTGCAAAAGAATTGTTTTCGAGCTTGATGCCAACCTCGATTTGGAATCCAAGATCGATGACATCGAGGAAATTGATGCGTTAGCAGAGCATCTCGACTACGACCCCGAATGCACAGAATTCACACTTCGGCTGCCCGAACCCGGAATCGTAATCTATGCGACTGGCGACCGGATGGTGTTTTCATTGGATTCACAAGGCGACTTGAAAATGCTGCTTGGCAATACTCAAAAGGCGTTCGCGCAGCTAGCGGGCAACAGTATCAACCTGGGGCTTCGCAGTTCCAAACCCTAAGACTTGCTCGACCTTGAAAAATTGGGTCTGAATGATTTTCAAACATGCAGACCGGCGGCGTGGCCGGTGCTCCACGCTGCTTGAAAATTGTAGCCACCAATCGGTCCGTCTAAATCGAGTATCTCGCCGGCGAAAAACAAGCCGGGCATCTTGCGGCTTTGCATATCTTGAAAGTTAACTTCACCAAGCACAACACCACCGGCTGTCACCTCTGCTTTGGGATAGCCTCGCGTTCCATGAATGGGAACCGACAATGCCTTGATTCGTTCGACCAATCCGCTTCGAACTTTTTTTGACATCTCGGCCGTATGCACTTCATTTGTCGAGCCGACCATTGCAACCAAAGCGGATGCAAGCCGTTTGGGAATGCGTTGGCTTAGCACGTTCGCGATCGTCTTATTCGATTCCTTGGCGGCATCGATCAACCATTGCTCGCAGGCCTCGCGCGACACGTCTGGCAACAGGTCGACGAGCATAGCCGCTGGTATGTCGTTAGTTAAATCCGAAAAGCAGCGCGAGACGTTCATGGCGATCGGGCCACTGCAGCCGAAGTGGGTCCACAGCAATCCGCCTCGCGAAGTCGCCCGTTCCATTTTCGCGATCTTTGCATTTGGCCCTATGACTCTTGCAGTCACCTCAGCGTCATCAAGTGTTATGCCACTGAGTTCGTGCACCCACGCTTCATTGGAAAGCAACGGGGTCAAAGCAGGCCTAAGAGGCGTAATCGTATGCCCCATGGCTTGGGCCCATGGGTAACCGTCACCGGTTGTTCCGCACCCGCTGTAGCTGAGTCCACCACAGGTCAAGAGTACGGAGTCGCTGATAAAATTTGCCGTCGACTGGCCATGGATCTTTACGGAAACTTCGAAGCCTCCGCTTTCCGACTCTAGCGGTCGGATGGATTGGACTGCGGCTCCGGTGACCAAGCTGGCTCCCTGGCGCGCTAACCGTCGCACGACCGCGTCGCGAACATCGATCGCTCGATCGCTAGCGGGAAATATTTTTCCGGTCTCTTCGACCTTGGTAGGAACGCCCTCTTGGTCCATTTGCCGGACGACATCCTGAGGGGACAGTCGGCTCAAAACGGAGAGCAAAACTCGGCCATTTTTCCCGAAGGCATCGGCGATTTTTCGACTCTCGCAGTTGTGGGTGATGTTGCAACGCGTCCCGCCTGACATCAGAATCTTAACACCGGCTTTGTTGTTCTTTTCGAGAACCAGCACTTTCCGGCCACGCGCGGCCGCAGTTCCCGCAGCCCAAAGTCCCGCTGCACCGCCTCCTACAATGATGACGTCCCACCGCGTTTGCATGAATGATTCGCTATTCGTTCTGCACGATTTTAGTTTCGAGGTTACACTATGTCCGTAGGTTTTGGCTACTTTCGTAAGCCATTGCCAATCCAAAAGCTACCACTCCATCGCAACTATGTCGACCGAAGTAAAAAAAACAGAAGTTGGAAGTTATTTCATTTCCAACTATCCACCCTTTTCGCAATGGACAGGCGACGCGTTGCCGACCATCCATGCGGCCATGGCGAATCCCCCTCGCAAACAAGGCTCCCCATCCGGCGAGGAGTTGGAAACGCCGCTAGGTTTGTACCTGCATATCCCGTTTTGTCGCAAGCGGTGTAAATTCTGTTACTTCAAGGTTTTCACCGACGTCAACGCTGGCGAAATTGAACGCTACGTGTCGGCATTGACGCATGAAATCGAACTGGTCTCGCAACAGCCGGTCATGGGTGGCAGACCGTTTCGATTTGTCTATTTCGGAGGTGGCACCCCAAGCTTTTTATCCGTCAAGCAGTTGCAATCGCTGTTCGACCGACTGCATAAGAGCATTTCTTGGGACCAAGCCGAGGAAGTTACTTTCGAATGCGAACCTGGAACATTGAGCGAATCCAAAGTGCACGCGCTCCGCGAACTCGGTGTCACTCGATTGAGTCTCGGGGTAGAGAATTTTTCGGATGCAATCCTCGAAGAGAATGGTCGCGCCCATTTATCGAAGGAGATTCACAAAGCATGGGAATGGATTGTGGCCGCCGGATTTCCAAATGTGAATATCGATCTTATTTCAGGAATGGTAGGTGAGACATGGGACAATTGGCGTGAGAATGTTCGTCGAACTCTCGAGCTTTCGCCAGAGAGTGTGACGATCTATCAAATGGAATTGCCGTTCAATACCGTCTACTCCAAAGACCTGTTGCAAACCCATCAAGCGGCTCCGGTCGCGGACTGGCAAACCAAGCGTGATTGGGTTCAGTATGCATTCGAAGAATTCCAAACGGCTGGCTACAAAGTCAGCAGCGCATACACAGTAGTCAAGGACCCATCGAAGGTCAGTTTTTCGTATCGCGATAATTTGTGGCGTGGTTCAGATTTGATCGCGACGGGTATCGCCAGTTTTGGTCATGTGTCGGGGGTCCATTATCAGAACGTACCGGAATGGCCGCAATACATCGGTGCCCTGCTAGACGAGAATCGACTTCCCATCGGCAGGGCGTTTGTGCCGACCGAGGAGCAGTCGCTCATTCGCGAGATGATCTTGCAATTGAAGCGAGGTTATCTCGACGTTGGATATTTTGAAATGAAGTTCAATGCTAATATTGTTGAGCGATGGCAGAACGAATGGAATGAGTACGTCGAAGATGGCTATGTGGTGTTCAAGACAGATGCAACCGGTAAATGCAATCGAGTCGAATTGACGATAGACGGATTGTTGCGAGTGGATGGGCTGCTGACAGCGTTTTTTGAGCCACAGTTTCGTGGGGTTCGTTATACATGAGCGAGTCGCTCAAGTTCATGATGGGGGATTTTGCAGCCGAATTTCCAACGGATCGACTTTTTGCAAAAAATCACATGTGGGCCATGCCCCAGGGCAACGCTATTGTACGGTTTGGCTTTTCAGCTTATGCAGTGAGGTTGTTGCAGGATATTTATTTCTTGGAGTTTGGCATTGAGGAGCAATCGGAATTGAAAAACCGCCAGGAATTCGGCAACATCGAAAGCAAGAAAGCGGAGAGCGGACTGTATGCACCGATGGCCGGAATCGTAGTCAGGATCAATGAGCGATTGCTCAAAGATCCGTCTGGAATCAATGTGGACAAATACGGCGATGGTTGGTTAATGGAAATGCAAGGCGATTCGAGCGAATTGCTTAGCCCTGCACAATACTTAGAACATTTAGCAAAAGCGTGGGATGTTGCCCAAAGAACGATCAAAGGGCAAGCCAACACGATCGACTCGAACGAGGAATAGATAAAATGGTTATTGCAAGCAACGGTAGCATCGCTCCGAGTGGATTATTGGTTGTGGTTTCTCAAGGCCAGAGTCGCAGCCCTGAAAAACGTTCGCTAGAGGACGCCATAGCGACCATTGCTGCAAGTCTGCCCAATACAAAGAGCCTCATCGTTCCGCATTTGTATGATTTGGCATCGGATAGCCAAAGCGTCAAGAAAATGCGAGAGTGGACCGGCCCAATCGTGATCCTGAGCTGGTTGTTCGATCGAGCTGGATTTTGGGTACTCGATCGCCACGAAATACGTGGCCAGCATGGTGAAGTACTTTTATTGAATTTAGACCTTGTAAGCGATGATGAGGATGAGGAAGAAGATAAAGAAGACGAGAAGGCAGCTGATCGAGTCACCAACATCGCGGTTCGCCCATCGAGAAAAATCTATTCAATCGATATGCGCTCGGGCGGTTCCGGTGAAGTGTTCGCGGCTGAGTTCCGACGTATATTGTCGGTCGAACAATTAGATTTGCCCCAAAAAGACCTCCTTTCGCTCGCCCGATTTTTGAACCCGACGAATTCGACGGCACTGTCTATAGATGGGTCGGGACGACTGGACGGTAACGCCAATGGTGATGCCATCGCTCCTGTTTCGCACGAATCACCACTTGGAATCGTACCGTTGCGGATGGATGAGCACCCGCAACGACGTTGGTATCCTGTGATCGATTACAGCCGATGCACCAATTGCATGGAGTGTATCGATTTCTGTTTGTTTGGAGTCTATGGGGTGGACCGTGGCGAGACGATCTTAGTAGAACAGCCGGACAACTGCCGAAAGGGCTGTCCAGCGTGTTCACGAGTTTGCCCGGAGAATGCGATCATGTTTCCGCAGCACAAGACGCCTGCAATCGCCGGCGCACCGGTCGATGCAGGTGGGTTCAAGATCGATCTTTCAAAATTGTTTGGAGCACCGGAACGGGACGAAGATCCAGCAGAGGCTGCAGCGAGAGAGAGAAACGAGCAGTTGATTTTGGCTGGGCGTGCGGCCGTGGATTTCAATTCCAGCAGCACAGAATCTGCGGCCAATGGCTCGGCGACCGCGACCATTGAGGCTCGTGTTCCAAAGCAAGAACGTAAGCCGGATGAGCTCGATTCGCTGCTCGACCAACTCGATGCCTTGAATCTGTAGATAGGGCTTTCATCGGTGTATTCTCAAGGGCGTAAAACAGCCGTAGCAGCGAGTGGCCCCCGTCCTGCAATCTGGACCTACCTCGCTTTGGTTGCGTTTCTATGGATTGCGACCGGCGCTGCGCTTTCCACCCGTTTTCATTTAGTATTTTCGTACGATACGCAAGTAACCGTCGCACCCGCGTTTGAGGTTCTCGCTGCTTCCAACTCCGCATTGCTAATACTTGGAATCAGCGCATTGGCTTTCCCACTCTTGATGCGTTTGGGACCAGATGAAAGGAGTTGGCGACTGGGACTCGCATTCGGATTGGCGGCAACGTTGCCAATCGGACTTGTTGTAGCTAGATGCTTGATCGACGGGTTACCGGATCCAGCGCTTTGGGAAGTGATTTGGTTCGCAGTTTTTACCGGACTTGCTTTTGGCAGACTGGCGACATTGGACGCCTCAATATCTCCGTTACCAGGTTGGTTTTGGCGGTCCATTCTGAACGTCACCACGGCAATCGCGATGGTTTGGTGGCTGTATCAGAGTCATTTGTACTATCAAGGGTTCCGTCTGGGATTCAACGACTTCGGCCATTTTACTCAACGCATCGCCAACACTGCTGCGGGTCGAGGTTTTCTGCTAGAAACGCCAGTGCTTCCGATTTTTTGGGACCATTTCAACCCAGGCCTTGTTCTTTTAGTGCCCATGTGGTGGATGTGGCCAAGTGTCTACGTTGTTTTTGTATTGCAGTCGTTGTCGTTGGCCTTGCCAGCATTATTGTTGGCTTCCATCGTTCACAAGTTGGGAGGAAGTCAAGCATCTGCCACGTTTTGGGGCATAGCTTGGCTATTGCATCCGTCGATAGGTCAGATGAATATCGCGTACACCTATGGTTGGCATCCCGTGACCGTGGCGATTCCGCTTTTGTTGCTCGCTTATCGTTTGTTACTTTCGTCTAGGATTCTTTCCGCTACGTTGACAACGATAGTCGCATGTTCGTTTGAGGAGGGGGTTTTTGTTGTTGTTGGATGTTTTGCCGCTGCCATGTACCTTCGAACAGTGGCCGGTCGCAGGAGCGGAGTGATTTCGAAGAGTGTTTTGGAACAGCGAACATGGTTAGCGGTGTTTCTGATCGCAACGGTTGCGTTTGGGATCATTTATACGACGAGTGGTTTAGCGAAGTTTCAAACAGGTCGATTCGCTAGACTGGGTAGTTCTGGTTTGGACATTGTCTTGTCGCCGATACTCAAGCCCACGGAGTTTTGGGGGCTGATGTTTAGGGTTCGCAACGCCGCGTTCCTGAGTCTTCTATTTGCTCCATTCATGGTTGCCGGTATCCATCGATCTCCGTGGCATCTTTTGGCCGTCACGTTACCTATAGGTGTTTTGGTCGTATGGGAACACTTACCCGCCCAGAGTATTGCATTTCAATATGCTGCTTGTTTACTACCGGTTTTATTTTTAGGATGTATTGAGGGTTCGGTTCGGTCACGTGCTTCGCGTTCGATTCCAACCATGAATGTGATGGTACCAAACCGACGGTCCGATGCTAGTTATGCTATTGGTTCGCTGGCGACCGGTTGGGTTCTTTGCTTGTTTGTCGGTCAATTGCCATGGAGTCAAGAGAGTCTGATCGATGTGTTGAGTGCGACTTATGACCTTCAACAAACGGAACAGCGGCTCGTCGGCTCCGAGGACAACCGATGGCTTACTGTGCAGATCGAGACCTTAATTCAATCCAAGGTTTCTGATTCGGCAACGGGGTCGAAGGTGTCGCCTCGGGCACTTGCCACCGGCCGAATCGCCTCGCATTTGGTTGGTTTATCCGACGTCGAGACCGTCGGTCAGTTTTGGCAACGACGCGATGACCTTTCCGAGCTTGATCCGTCTCTGGCATCGCCGCTGCTCCGTTACGACATGATCATTCTTGATTTTCGCGAGGTATTTCAGCAGACAGTCGAGGAAACGATTCGAGTCCGCGAGGAAGCGTTGCAGCTGGGATTCCGAATTCACTTAAGCCGATTTGATATTCAGATTTTACAACGGGGACATTAAACAGTTGGCGGTCGCTTACTTGAGCGAGATAGCGGTGGTGTTGGAATCCTAGGTGGACGGTTTTCTTGGTAGGAATCGCTGTAGGTTTTCCCATGACCTTTGGTTAGCGCCGCGATGCCCTTGGCAGACTTGGATTGCTTGATTGGACATAGCGTCTCGCTTTTTGGAATCGATCAGCATGGATTCTATCCAGGGTCGCAATTCCTCTGGGCTCTCCAATCGTTCACTTGCTTTTTCCTCAAGCAAGAGATGCACGATATCCGCAAAGTTACGGGTGTTCGGTCCAAAACAAGTAGCGACGCCGTACGCGCAGGGCTCAATCATGTTTTGCCCACCCCGGTCGCCAAAACTACCACCCACAAAGCCTATGTTGGCCAATCCCCACCACCATCGCAACTCACCGACGCTATCCCCTAGAAAAATCCTCCAGTTGGGATCGGAACCTACGCTTTGGCTTGTACTTCGTCGAGCCCATGGCAAACCAGTCGCTTCGATTGCTTTTGCGACTTCTTCGAATCGCTCGACATGTCTTGGCACCAGAATAAGTTTGAGGTTGGGAAAGCGAGGGGCAAGTTCCAGAAAGGTAGTTAGGACTAGTAATTCCTCCGGCGATTGAGTGCTACCGGCCAGAAAGACCATATGCTCTGTTGTCAAGCTAAGCAATTCTCTTCGCAGGACGACTTCGGGGGACAAACGGTCGCCTGTTGCTCCGTCAAATTTGACGTTTCCGGTTATCGTGAGCCGGTTTGACGGCACCCCAAGTTTTTCGAATCGGGTCGCCACAGTTTCCGATTGAGCGCCGACCCAATCGATGGTCTGCATGCACTTGCGCACGAGATAGGGAATGCGCGCGTAGCCCTTGAAGCTTCGTGCACTCAGACGAGCGTTGATGACGGCAACAGGACATCCGATGCGTTCGGCGGACAGGAGCCAATTAGGCCACAGTTCCAGTTCGGCCAGAACGATGAGCACAGGATGCATTACTCGAAGTGCCCGTCGGACGGACCAGCTAAAATCAAATGGAGTAAAGAAAAGATGGTGTTTGGCAAAAAGTTTTATTGCCAAATCCATACCGCTGTCCGTTGACACGGAAATCACGAGTGTCAAATCGGGCCGCTCCTTTTCTAGAATTTCGATCAAACTGCGCAGCACCTGCACTTCACCCACGCTAACAGCGTGAAGCCACACGACACACTGGGAGGTTCGTATGCCTTGACTAGGTCCAAACAACTTACCACTCCACCCGCGACGATACCTTCCGTGTTTCCAACTCCTCCAAAAAATCAAAGGACTGACAAATATTAGGAAGACGAAGTACAATGCGTTCAGCAAAAGTGCCATCAGTAAGTTACGTCCGTGCGTTCCATGTTGCCGACAAATATTTACCTAGTAGGGCGATTCTACCTAGCTCAATCTTGGAAAAATCAAATTAGCAATCAAATGAAAAAAGCAGTACCGGTCTCAGCGATTGAGCTCGAAACGAATGACCCTGATTTGCCACCAGGTAAAGGATCCGCAATCCCAGTTCGATTTCAATTTCAATTTCAATTTGACTTGTTTACGCTCGCGTTTCTATCTGTAGGCGTATTAGTCGGGCTCGATTTCTGGATAGATTGGTTTTCCTCTTTGGATCGGGTTATTTGCTCCCTCTGTGTGATTGCTGGATTGTTTGTGGCATTTTTTCGTTCGGAGTGGAGTGGCGAACCCTCGCATGCGAGGATTGCATTTGCAGGAATATTGTGTTGCCTCGCTGGGATTCTTATCTGCACAAGCTTCTTCCTTGACAGACCTAAATTGAGCGGAATCGCTTGCGGACTGATCCTTGCTGCGTGGTGCTCCATGAAAATTCTTGGCGAAAGTTATCAACAGAGTATAGCACTTGGGCTGGTTTTCGCTATTCCGTCAGCGATCGACGCCTTTGCTGCGCGCGGGGCTTTTGGTTGGTTGGAATCGATAGCGATCTCGGTAACGTCTGGTCTTGCGGACGCAGCGGAACAGTCCCATGTTCGCGAGGGGGATAGTCTCATTTTTGGGCTGGGCGTCGCGGACAAGTTTTCTTGCCTTGGCAAATGGGATAGCGTGGTCAGTTTCTTCGGCATATCGGTATTCTGTGCCTTGGCTTTCCGAAGAAATCTGGTAGCAGGGACCATTGCCGTGGCTTTGTCAGCGATTGTTTGGATCGCTGTTAGGGGTTCAGCATGGGTGGCGCTGGCTTGGTTGGGAAACCGGAATGGAATTTGGTACGAATGGTCGTCTGGTTTGGAGATTGGTCTTTTCTTGTTTGGGGCATTGTTGGCTGTCAGTATTGATCAGTTTTTTTCGGCTTTGCTTGAACCCATTCCGCTTGAGTTCATCAATAAGGACTTTCCACTTTTTGCATTCGTTTGGAATTGGCTTTGTGGTTTACCAACACTAACGGTAACAGTGCCACAGCGTGACGAAGATTTCGGCCAAATCGAAATGGAGTCTTTAGATGGCTCTTTCTGACTTTGCTAACAACACGATGTGGCTCGGAAGCGAATTCCTCAAGATCTTCTATAGTCCGGTAGGCGTTGCTGGCGGATTCATAGATGCGTTTCGCGGTTGGAAGTTTTCGCGTAGCAAGGCGCGTCTTTGGTTTCACTTGCCCTCGTTGGTGTTGCTAGTCACGGTCTATCTGATATACGGATTTTCCGTCTTTAGTCGAAAAGACAGTCGAATTCAATTATTCTCAGTCGAGAGTGAAGGGCGGTGCCCGACGAAAATAATCGAAGCAATAAGTGACCAATTGCTCGAGGAAGATTTCTGTAAAGCGATCGGTGCGACGGGTACTGAAAAGAACGATTACAAAACGATTCCGATCCGGAATCTTACGAAGCGCTATATCGAATTACTTAGTAAGAGAATTTTATCCATTCAGCCCTCAAACCAGGTTGCGAACTATCGTCTCGGGATGATTTACAGTATTGCAGGCCAACCCAAGGCGGCGCTTTTGATCATGTCCGAACTCGCCAATGGCAAATACGGTGATTGCCCGCAAGCAAATGCTTGGTTCGTCAAGGAGCTATTGAAACAAAGGGTCGCTGGGAATGACGTGCCCGCCCAATCGGTCTTATTCAACTTGGAAAAGGCCTCCAAGTGGAAAGATGTCGATTCGCGACTTATTTCATACTACGCTCGGACTTTGGTGGTTATGGGAGAGACACTCAAAGCAGTCTCAATCGCCAAGCAAGCTGCCGCGATAAAGCCGGAATTGAATCTGGAGTTCGCAAGACTTTATTTGCGAATTGGCTATCAAGAAGAACTTAAAACCGCTGCCAATCTGGCGGAAGACGTGTTCATGAGGAGACTCCATTCTCCGCTGATGAAAGAATCCGATCTTTTGGCCGTTGCAGAGGCGCGGAAGATGTCGAATCGATTGGAGCAGGCTGCGGAGATTCTGACAGCGGGTTTGCTAAACGAAGGCGTTGGCTCAACAATCAAGCGGGAGTTGTCTGAGATTCAGCGATTGATCTACTTGAAGTCGGTCTCTCAAACGGAAGAGGGAGCCTATCAAGCAAGCCTTTTCCTCCTCGAACAAGTTGCGGATACGGATCCTTCGAATCCAAATATTTCTAGCGAAATTGCAAAATTATTGCCGTTAAAGGTCAAGCCAACCAAGAAATTAATGGATGTGCTCAAGAAACAAATCGAGACAGGGATCACGAATGTAACAACGCATAAGGTACTAGCTGAAGAATTTTATGCTCTTGGGAACAACAAAGAGGCCATCAAACACTGGGAGCAAGTATTGAATAAGGATCCTACCAATATCGGCGCAATGAGAGATTTAGCACTTTGCTTGGCCAAGTTATCCGAAAAAAACACGGAGCGATCCTTGGAACTACTTAATAAGGCGATTTCGTTGACTCCTGGGAACGCGGAAGTTCTAGATTCACTCGGTGAGGTTCTGATGATTGCGCAATGCCCGAAAGAAGCCATCAACAAATTTGAACTCGCGATCCGAAGCGACAATAGTCGAATTGAAACGCAAAAAAAACTGCTAAAAGCGTACCAAGCGGTTGGTATGAACGACATGATCAAAGAACTGACTACTGTGATCGAAAAGAAGGAGAGGGAGAGAGAGAAGGTAGACGAGGAAGTAAAACAACCCAAAAAAACCGGCCTTAGGTGAACACCTCTGGGCGACACGCAAGGTCGGCTGCCGAACGATGCTTTTTTGGCTAGCAAAACAGAATCTCGCGTGCCTGGCAATTGTGAGCAGCAGTCGGTCCCTCCCAATTTCCATTTGAATTGCGGCTTCCGAGCGTGTACAACTTAGAGTTCCCTTACCCACCTCAGCCTTATTCTTTTGGCAAAACCGATCGCGATGTTCCGCATCTCAACCTCATTCTTTATCCTTCTCCTGATTTTGGTTGTGGCGTTCGCTTCGGGTGCTAACGCCGACGAAGCCGCAAACATCGAATTTTTCGAAAAGAAGATTCGTCCGGTCTTGGTCGAACATTGCTACGAATGCCATTCATCTTCGTCCAAGGCGATTAAAGGGGAGCTTCGTCTCGACACGCGGGAAACGATTCGCAAAGGGGGCGAGAGCGGCGCCGGGATTGTACCTGGAGACCTAGAGCAGAGCTCCATTATCGCGGCGTTAAAGTTCGATTCGGTAGAGATGCCGCCAAAAGGGAAACTCAGCGAGAGCGTCATTGCGGACTTCGAAAAATGGATCTCAGATGGCGCCGTCGACCCGCGCGAGGCTGAGTCAGCACCCGCTCAGGCCTCCAAGCCCCAGATCGATTGGAACGTCGCCATGGCCTTTTGGTCTTTTCAACAACCCAAACGGCATGACTCGCCCTTCCTTGAATCCAATCAGTGGATCCAACGCCCTATAGATGCGTTCATTTCGGCAAAGCTCGAATCCGAAGGACTCTATCCAAACGATGCTGCGGATCGTCGTACTCTGCTGCGTCGAGCATCCATCGACTTGATCGGTTTACCGCCCACCGAACAGGAAATGCAATCCTTCGTTCAAGACGAATCGCCAACCGCTTATCAAGATCGCGTGGATCAACTCCTGTCATCCGCTCGATTCGGCGAACGGTGGGCTCGCGTTTGGTTGGATGTAGCTCGCTACGCCGAGGATCAAGCGCACATTGTTGGCGACGACAAATCGCTCTTCTTTCCAAACGCTTATCTCTATCGCAATTGGGTTGTTCGAGCGTTTAACCTTGACATGCCGTACGATCAGTTTGTTCGCTTGCAATTGGCAGCGGATCTGATGTCCCCAGACGATCGTGAGCATTGGGTGGCGCTTGGATTCATCGGGCTTGGTCCTAAGTACTATCGCCGTAACGCACCGGATGTGATGGCTGAGGAATGGGAGGATCGGGTTGATACGGTAACTCGCGGGTTGCTCGGTGTAACGGTGGCTTGCGCGCGATGCCATGACCACAAATACGATCCATTTCCAACCGAGGATTACTATGCGTTGGCTGGCGTTTTTGCGGGGACAGAGATGCTGAACATGCCCCTCGACGAATCGGTTGAGGCAAAGGATGGCCATGCCAAGGATCCTGATAAATCAATGCATGTCATTCGCGATCAAAAGCCACGTGACATTAAAGTGATGATCCGCGGCAACGTCGAAAACGAAGGTGAGTTGGTCGAACGCGGTTTTCCCCGAGTGCTCACCGGTGGTGAGAAAATCACGTTCAAAAACGGGAGTGGACGATTGGACCTGGCCAATGCAATTGCTTCGCCCAACAATCCGCTGACGGCTCGCGTGATCGTCAATCGCGTTTGGGGGCAGTACTTTGGAAAGCCACTCGTCGGAACCCCAAGTAACTTCGGAAAATTGGGAGAGCGACCGAGCCATCCTGAATTACTGGACGATCTGTCCGTTCGCTTCATGCAAAACGGATGGTCGCTCAAATGGTTGCATCGCGAGATCGTGCTATCGGCAACCTATCAGCAATCCAGTACGATCGACTTTGAAAAGCAGGAAAGCGATCCTGCAAATCAGTGGCTTTGGCGGGCCCATCGACGGCGGCTGAGTGTCGAAGCGTGGCGGGATAGCCTGTTGGTTGCTTCGGGGGCAATCGACTACTCGTTTGCCAAAGGATCGATTCAGGCCAGCAAGGCGACCGAAGTTCGTCGGACATTGTACAGCTCGATCAGTCGTTTTCAATTGGATCCGTTGTTAGTGCTGTTTGACTTTCCAGATCCCAATGCGCATAGCGAGCGTAGGAGCTTGACCACAACACCTCTCCAAAAACTCTTTGCGATGAATAGTGATTTTATGCTAAGGCAAGCCGAACAGCTTGTAGATCGGCTGATGAATCTGAATGTTTCTACGAATGAAGATAGAATCCGCAATGCTTATGCATCTATCTATTCACGAAACCCAGACCAAGAGGAGCTACTTTTGGGTATGGATTTTTTGAAAGAGGGTAGCGATGAAAAGCGACAATGGACGAAATACTTACAAGCGTTACTGGCATCGAATGAACTTTTGATTATGGATTGATTTTATGGATCCAGCTCACTTTTCTCGTCGGCAGATGTTGCATAGTTGTGGGGCAGGCTTTGGCACCCTGGGATGGATGGGCGCCATGGCCAGCAATGGCTTGGCGGACGTCGATTCTGGAGGGGCTTTGCCGATCGGAATTCCTCACTTCCCAGCCCGCGCAAAAAGAGTTGTCTTTTTGTTCATGAATGGCGCTCCATCGCACGTTGATACTTTTGATCCGAAACCGTTGCTCGCTAAACACGAGGGGGAGCAACCCTCCGGAAAACTGTATCGAGAATCGAAAGGGTCGGGCTATATGCCCTCCCCGTTTCGTTTCCAGCCGTTCGGTGAATCCGGCTTGGTGATGAGCGAGCTGTTGCCCAACATGTCGCGACATGCTGACGATTTGTGCGTCATTCGTTCGATGCACACGGATGTACCGAATCATGAACCCGGATTGCTCATGATGAACTGTGGTCACTTGCAACCGGTACGTCCCAGCCTAGGTTCGTGGATGTCGTATGGACTGGGCAGTGAAAACCAAAACTTGCCATCGTTCGTTGTTTTGAGTCCGGGGCGACCTGTTGTTGGACCTCAGCTCTGGTCGAATTCCTTCCTGCCTGGACAGTATCAAGGAACGTCGGTGGACACGAACGATCTCGACGTCGACCGGATGGTTTCCAACATTCGACATCCATTGTTGGGCCGTGTAGAACAGCGACAGCAACTTGATTTGCTTCAGGCTATGAATCGCAAGCACATGCAAGCCCGGGAAAACGATGCGGTTTTCGACGAGCAGATTCGAGCAATGGAGTTAGCCTTTCAAATGCAAAGCGAGGTTCGAGAAGCGTTCGACGTGGCAACGGAATCGAAAGAGACTCGCGAGATGTATGGCGAAACTCCGTTTTCGAACAGTTGCTTGATTGCGCGAAGGTTGCTGGAAAGTGGCGTGCGCATGGTCCAAGTGTATTACGTCACGAGCAAAAACAAGCAGCCGTGGGATACGCATTCGGACAACGACAATCAACATCGCAAGTTATGTGCAGACAGTGATCGAGCGACAGCGGCATTGCTGACAGATCTGAAGCAGCGTGGGATGTTGGACGATACTTTGGTGATATGGGGCGGTGAGTTTGGTCGCACGCCCTACTCGGAGATCAACAAGAAAAGCGAAAAAGCGAAACCGGGTCGGGATCACCATCACACAGGTTTCTCCATGGCCCTAGCAGGCGGAGGAATCCGAGGTGGACTCACTTATGGTGCGACGGATGAATTCGGGATGAACGCTGTGGAAGATCGAGTTCACGTGCATGATTTGCACGCTACCATTTTGCATTTAATGGGATTAGACCATCAGCGATTGACTTATCGGTATTCTGGACGGGATTTCCGATTGACGGACGTCCATGGCCGAGTGGTCAAGGAGTTGTTCACGTAGGCCCGGCTGTCCTCATTTTTCTCGTAGGTCCGGCTGTCCTCAGCCGGACATGTTTTGAAAACTAGGCTCTATTATGTCAGCCTGAGGACAGACCATTGTCAGCCTGAGGACAGGCTGACCTACGTGAAATGCTTTGCTTCTTCAGCCTTGCGGGGTGAAACCGAGAACGAGGTCGAACTTCGCGGCAAGTTCTCCTATGCGAGATCCCTTCAACGGCGAGAAGTCAATGGTCACCGAATCTCGCTGCTTCACATCCTTGATGTTTTTCCAAACGCCATCCGCTTCATTACCCGAATGACCTTTGATATAGCATTGTGTAACCAGTAGATCCTTGTTGGACTGTTTGATCTTGAAGTGCACATGTGGTGCACGACCGGGGTAAGGAACTGGTTTGATGGTACGGAACAGATACTCGCCCGTGGAGCCGGTGACAAAGCGTCCGAAGCCCTGGAAGTGTGCGTCCTGTTTTTCCTTGTTTCCCGTCTTGGAGTGGAGGTAAGCACCGTTGTTATCACACTGCCAGATTTCCACAACCGCATTGCGCATGGGTTCACCTCGTGCATCTAGGATGCGTCCGCTCAACCAAGTGACTTCTCCTACGGCTGGCGTTAACGAATCGTTGAGTACGAGCAAGTCGTTGTCGGTATCCAACGGCAGGTGGTCTGGATAAAACGGACCCTCGGTTTGTTTAGGTGTGCGTGTGAGTTCCTGTGCGAAGGAACCAGGGACGGCAAAGAACGCAGCAGTGGCCCCTAAGCCGCGAAAAAAATGACGACGGCTGCGAGACAGCAGAGTTGTCGATGAATTCATTTTAAAGTCTTTCTATTGCATTATTCGGGATAGGAATTGGGGTAAAACTTGAGCCGCAGGCGCTAGCCGCGACGCTATCAATTGCTACTAAAAACGCGGCTAGCGCCTGCGGCTCAATCCAAAAACTAAGGTTGGATAAAGCACTGGGTTGAAACCGGAATTGCCCGCTATGTCCATTGCTACACAACGAGGTCATTTTACTTCCAATACAATCGGACCAATCACGTCAGCTTTTGGAGTCACGCCGAGCCCGGGAGATTCACTTGCTTTCATGAAACCTTTTTCACGTCTTGGAGCGCCATCTGCATTGCTAACGGTATTGTAACTATTGAAGTCGGTGCTTGTGAAACGGAACGCTTCGGGAGTGCTGTGAGCAAAATGAGCGATCGCTGCAGTCGTAATGTCGCCACCCCAACTGTCTTCGAGCGTCATCGCAATTCCCATCGAGACGCACAGATCGCGAGCCTGCTTTGCTTTTGTCAGCCCGCCGAGTTTGCTAATCTTCAAATTCACGACGTCCATCGCCAGATCATTTTTCGCACGCAAAAGGACATCGAGTCCATCAATGTTTTCATCCAATATAAACGGAAGAGTTGTATTGCGCCTCACCGCCAAACACTCTTCGTAGGTCAAGCAAGGTTGTTCGATATAGACATCCAGATCGCGCACCGCACGGACGACTCGCATCGCTTCGTGTTGCGTCCAACCTGTGTTCGCATCGGCCACTAAGCGATCGGTTGTCTTTAATACACCGCGCGCTGCTCGAATACGTTCGATGTCGGTATCGGGATCGCCACCCACCTTGAGTTGAAACCGCGTGTAGCCTTGCTCTCGATGGCTGGCAACGTTCCTCGCCATTTCATCTGGTGGCACCTGTGATATCGCGCGGTATAGACGCACACTTTCGCCGTAGCGGCCTCCCATCAAAACGCAGACGGGCAAACCAGTCGCCTTGCCCAGGATATCCCAACAGGCAATATCAATACCTGTCTTCACATAGGGATGTCCCTTGAGCGCCGCGTCCATTTGCAGATTGAGCTTGCCGAGCTCGCGTGGATCCATACCCAACAAGTGCGGGCCAAGTTCACGCAATCCGCTCCGCACACCTTCGGCATAGGCTGGCAAATAGAACGGCCCCAATGGACAGACCTCGCCGTAGCCAATGAGTCCGCTGTCTGTCTCCACGCCAACAATCGTACTGTCAAATACGGAAATGGACTTGCCCCCAGACCATTTATAGGAGCCCTCGACTAGCGGTAATTCGACCCGGTGAGCAAATATCCGAACGATTTTCATGGACAAAATCCTGGCGGCAATATCGGTGATAGACTAGCGCCTCAATTGGACCAAATCGTCGTATCGCGGTCAATGCTGTGAGGAAAACAGGAGCATTTGTTCGAGCTTATCGAATCATCGTATCAAGGTTTGTTTGTATCCAAATTGATCTGCCGTTTCAGTCGTTATGCGATTCCACGAGCATCCCAGGTGTCTCGTTCGCACGATAATCACTTGGGCTAACTCCCGAGTATTTACGAAAGACACTACTGAAGTACTGGCTGGTTGAAAAACCGCACTCCATGGCGATCTCAGTGATCGACTTGCTCGATCCCGTTAGCAATCGTTGCGCGCGATCGATTCTCAGTCGCTGCCAGTAGTCGTTTGGTGTCATGCCAGTAGCGTCTTTGAATAAGTCGAAAAATCTTGCCCGACTACAGTGGACCGCCTCCGCGACTGTTTCGATGGAAATCGTTTCATCTATGTGCGATTCCATCAATGCGATTGCAGATTGGACGGCTTGTTTTGGCTCAAAGGTTCGTGCGCAACCGATTTGCTTAGCGGCTTCTAACAAGATCGAACAAACGATCAGTCGCAATGAAGCGATGAGGGACGCGCACGACAGGTCCAATACGGAGAAGTCTGGCGGTATTGCCTTAACAAGACTTCGAAGCTCAGAACCCATCCGTTGCGCTTGCTGGGCTCCAGATACAATCTGACTGTTTAGCCATACCAGATCCGCTGCAGTAAAAGGAGTGTGTTTTGCAGCTCCTTTTCGCAGCGGATCGAAGAGGATGCCATTCAATCGAACGGGCCGTCGCACATCGTGAAGTCCGCGATGCAGCATTCCGGGTGGAATGATCATGAAGTGACCCCCCAGCAGTTCGACTGTCTTGTTATCCGAAAACTCGTATGCGGTTGAGCCGTCCATCAGCAAAAGCATTTCAAAGCAATCGTGTGAATGCCAAGTAATGCGTGCTGCACTTTGCGACCGAATCGAAGCGATGCGACTCACGAGAGGCAAATGGAAAGCCATTCCTGCAAGGTTTGTTTCGGCGTTCGCAGGCATCGGCTTAGATTTCCCTGTCGTTTCGGGCTGTTTCGCTACGGATGTACAATATCGTCTATGTTACAATATCGAAAGACTTAAGTGTACACAGGTGCCACAATAGGAGGGTGAAAAAGGAATGGCAATCATTCCTTCGCTATTCTATTCCCAACGAAAAGGGGTTTTGCTATGAAACGGCGTTATCGAGGTTTTACCCTGGTTGAGCTGTTGGTGGTGATTGCCATCATCGGCATTTTGGTGGGTTTGCTATTGCCCGCCGTCCAGGCTGCTCGCGAAGCAGCTAGGCGCATGCAGTGCAGCAATAATTTGAAGCAATTGGCATTGGGTGTGCATTTGTTTCATGACTCTAATCGGAAATTCCCTTATGGCATGCTGCGTTCCCAATCGCCACAGTTCCCGCATCCTGAGATAGCGAGAGGTGCCCCGAACAGTAATCGTCGCTACGGGCTGATGCACCAGCTATTATCCTACATAGAACAAGACAACCTTTGGCAGCGATGGGATCAGCTCAACTTTAACTTAAATAAAAAAGCGACGCCAACGGGAGCTGATTGGGTTGGCAATCATTTCTTCCGACAGGTGGTACCCACCATGATGTGTCCTTCAAATCCAGGTGGCCCTCTTAGCGAACCCGCAGTGACAACAAACGCGGACTCCGGCCAGTACTTCCGGTCGCATTACTATGGATCTGCAGGCACTCGAGGCTACCCGCGTGGTGGCGTTTCCCCCCGGCCGAGTCTCTACAATCCGTTCGCACCTACCACACCGGATCCACCGGGAACAGCCAGTGGTCCAGGTTATACCTCGCTTTCCGATGGGATCCTTGCTCAGAACAAGCAATACAATATGGCGAGTGCTTCGGATGGAACTACCAACACCATTTTGATAGGTGAACGTCAGTTCTTTGATCCAGTTTTTGACGCGATACCTGGTGAGAGAATTCGAGATTGGGGTTGGGTTTGGTTCGCTGCCCAGGGGGATAATTTCCTCGGAACGAGCGTTCCAATCAACTTCAAATTGCCTGCAAATTTCGCTGCCCTCGGAGCAGGTACCCAGCAATTGCTGTTTGACGATCGCATCAATGCATTTGGTAGCATGCACACAGGCGGTGCAAATTTTGCATTCGCAGATGGCTCCATTCAATTTATGTCGCAATCGATTTCGCCTATTGTCTTTCGCGCACTAGGAACGCGAGCCGGCGGTGAAGTTGCATCCGAATATTGATTGCAAATCATGATATCCTAGTTAGTTCCTACGCCGGAACATGGGGACGAAAAAAACGACTTGCGGGTTATAAATAGGCTGCCATTTATCGAGGGGAATTTTGTGTTGATTTCACGACGATTTGTTTCTTGTGCAACTTTATTCATCGGCCTTACTGCATTGGCTGGTTGTGGTGGCGACAAAATCAAGATGGCCGCAGTTGAGGGCACCGTAAAACTCGATGGCAAGCCGTTAGACAAAATCATGGTCGAGTTCTGGCCGCAGTCAGACGGGCCACGGTCATTCGCCGAAACAGACAGCTCGGGTCACTTCAAATTGATGACCGATGATGGCAAACGCGAGGGGGCTTCCGTCGGATCGCACAAGGTCATCTTGAAGGATGCTGGCGTTCTGGGAGACAAGTTCATGGGCCGGGCTGGTGAGAATGTTGACATGTCGAACGGCAAGAAACCACGCATTTCTGGCACATATGCTTCGCCCGAGACAACCTCCATTACGAAGTCAGTTGAAGCCGGCAAAAAGAACGAATTTGATATCGAAGTGAAGAAGTGAATGCCGAAAGATAGCGATAGCTGCGATCGAGACAAAGGTCCCATCCTACCGTCGCGTTAGTTTTTGATTTACCAATGCTTCTTCAAGGCTTAAATTTGGGGATGGCCACAGTGTAGAACGGCACTCCGTGCCGTTTTTCTCGGCACGGAGTGCCGAGCTACTCTTTAGTTGAAGCCCCTCTTTTTAGTGTTGAAGACGCACTGGTGCTATGTCCAGCCTTAATCTTCGGGTTGAGCCGCAGGCGCATCACTTCATCAGTTCTGCCAATTTCGGGCCGATCGCGTCGGCCCAGATTTGGTAGCCTGCTTCGGAAAGGTGCAGGAAGTCCGGCATGTCATCTTTTGAGAGACTACCATCGGGTTGCAGGAACTTGCTGCCGATATCTAAGAAATGGATGTTTTTGCCGTTATCCAGTTTGGCAATGATTGCGTTCACTTGATTGAGCTTGTCGCGACCAGGATTCGGGCTCGCCTTTTCGCCGCGAGGGAAAACCGCGAGCAATAGGATCTTGGCTTGCGGTTGTTTGCTGCGAATGGTCTCAACAATTACCTTGATGCCATCGGCAATACCATCAGCCGAATCGGTTCCAGAATTATTCGTGCCGATCATGAGGACGACAGCTTTGGGTTTGATGCCATCCAATTCGCCGTTGGTGATGCGCCACAGAACATGCTGCGTTCGGTCGCCGCCGATACCGAAATTAGCGGGCTTGTACTGACCAAAGGCAGTCTCCCAAATGTTCTTCTTACTGCCCCAACCAGCGGTGATCGAGTCACCCAAAAACACAAGTTCTGCAGTACCCTCCTGGGCAACCTTGACAAAATTCTCATGTGCCTTGAGAAAGCCCGGGTTCACTTGCCCGTCGTTCCCGAACTTTGGAGCAGCGACATTCGGCGCTTGAGGTGGCAGTTTCACCGCCGGTGCTTGAGCAGCAACAGCTGGCGCCTGAGCGTGCGCATCGAATGGGAGCATCCAGACAAAAATTAACACAAACGCAGTAAGTTTCATAAGTCATCGAGTCCGAATTGACAGTGGCTGAGAGGAACGGCAACCTGGATTTTCGATTGCCAACTGGTATGAAACTTAAGCGCTCGACGGCCCCGACGCAAGTATTTTGGCATATTTCTTCGCGTGATGTCCAACCCCTCTTACTGCGACGTCGCTAGATTGGTGACACATGATAGAATCTATGACGATATGATCTACAGCTTGCACGCATTGAACCGATCATTCCTACGAACGCATCCATCCACACACATCCAAGTGCCCACCATGAAAGCATCGTCTGTCCTACGTCTGTTGCTTCCGATCCTTTTTTTGGATTGTTGGCTTACAAACCTTGTCGCATTCGAACCGACTGCTGCGTCGAAGACCAACATCGTCTATTTCCTGATCGACGACTTAGGCTTCGCAGACTGCGGCTTCAACGGTGGTACCGATATCCGAACGCCTAACATTGACAAGCTTGCCAAAGAGGGGGCAGTACTCAAATCGTTCTATGTCCAACCTGTTTGCTCGCCGACTCGAGCCGCTTTAATGACAGGCCGCTATGCGACTCATACCGGTGTTTACAATGTTGTACGTCCAGGCGCTCCTTGGGGTTTGCCGCTGGCCGAACGCATCTTGCCGCAAGCATTGAAAGAAGCGGGCTACTCGACTGCCATTTGCGGCAAATGGCACCTGGGCGAGTTTGAGTCAGCATACCAACCAACGAAGCGAGGCTTTGACCGGCAATATGGGCATATGTTCGGCGCACTCGATTATTTCACACATGTGCGTGACGGAAAACAAGACTGGATGCAATGCTCTTGAATGCTGTTTCGCCTGGAGACACTATTCGCGACCAAAAGTTAGCACCACAGAAACAGAAAAAGGGAAACAAATGAGACACTACGTATTTAACATCGCTATGCGATTTTCTACAATCGCTCTACTATTGGTAAGCATTTGCGGACTAGCCTCTGCAACAGACAATTCCACGGCGAAACCGAACGTGATCTATATCATCTCGGACGATCTTGGCTACGGCGATCTTGGTTGCTATGGAGCAAATAAAGTGAAAACGCCGAATCTGGACAAGCTTGCAGCCCAGGGATGTCGATTCACCGATGCCCACTCAACGGCTGCCGTCTGTACACCGACGCGATATGCACTCATGACTGGACGCTACGCATGGCGAGAGCCGAACACAGGAATAGCCAGAGGAGATCAATCTGCACTGATCCCGCCCGGTACCACGACCATTGCATCCGTGCTCAAGTCAGCTGGCTACAAGACGGGTGTCGTCGGCAAATGGCACCTTGGTTTGGGAGAACCTCCAACAACCAATTACAACGTCGAGATCAAACCCGGTCCGCTCGAGATTGGTTTCGACTATGCGTTCCTAGTGCCGGCTACGGGTGATCGTGTTCCGTGTGTGTTTGTGGAAAATCGACGCGTCGTTGGTTATGACCCAGCCGATCCTATTCAGGTCAGCTTTGGGAAAAAAATTGGTGATGAACCAACCGGTGTCGACCCCGACATCAAACTGAAGATTCAGGGCGGACCAGGCCACAAGGACACGGTCATCAACGGCATTCCTCGCATCGGTTTTATGACCGGAGGAAAAGCGGCTCGTTGGGTCGACGAAGACATTGCGGACGTCCTGACCAGCAAAGCCGTGAACTTCATTGAGACGAACAAGTCAGCACCGTTTTTCCTGTTTTACTCAACACATGATATTCACGAACCCATGGTGCCCCATCCGCGATTCCGAGGCACCAGCGAATGCGGCTGGCGCGGCGATGTGATCCACCAGCTGGATTGGTCGATCGGGCAGTTGATGGCAGCGCTGGATCGCAACGGACTCGCCGATAACACACTCGTGATATTCACCAGTGACAACGGTGGCGCGATTAAAAACACTTACGATGACGGCACCAATCCGCTTCATAGCAAACAACCACCTAATGGCTCATTGCGAGCAAATAAAGGAGCTCTTTACGAGGGAGGCCATCGCGTTCCGTTCCTTGCACGATGGCCAGGTCGTATTGCGAGCGGTAGCGTCTCCGGTCAATTGATGGGGCATGTAGATGCGTTGGCTAGCTTTGCTGCGCTTACCGACCAAAAACTCGATAGGAATTCCGGTTCCGATAGCTTCAACGTCCTTCCCGCCTGGCTGGGCGAGAAGCTCAAAAATCCTGTTCGCGATCATCTCGTGCTTCAAGGCAATTCGCCAAACCCATTGGCATTGCGTGAGGGAGACTGGGTGCTGATCGAGAAAGCGGGCGCAAACAAGAATTCGGACGGCCCTGCTCGGGAACTCTATAATCTTGCCGCCGACCTCAGCCAGTCTGAAGACGTCGCAAAAAAAGAGCCAGAACGAGTGAAGTCGATGACCGCTCGTTTGAAAACCATTCGAGAAAACGGACGTAGCCGTTAAACGTGATAGATTCCCCACCTAAATCGCATTTCAGAAATTCGGATCTTGCACAAGGACTTGTTCAATCGCTCGATCGCTCATTTAAAAACCAATCTCGGCAGGAAAATTTCATGGTAGGAAGACCAAAGCAATCTACTTTCGTTGGTGTTCACCTAGAAGTGTCCATTTTTATTTGGTATTTCCTCGCGAGTCTGGCTTTATCGGATTTTTCGAGACAGACTGCCGAAGCACAGTTTCTCGAGCAAGACCTCAAACGAATTGCACCCCGAGAGCTTGTGGAAATGGCTAAGCGCGAGGGGGATGCTGCACGCGGTGCCGTCGTCTTTTTTCAGCCGTCCATGGCTTGTTCTAAATGCCATTCCGTCGGCGATGGTTTTCAGATCAGTCTCGGCCCGAATCTTGCAAGCGTCCAAGAACCGCTAACCAATGAAGGCATCATCGAGGCCATCCTCGAGCCCTCAAAATCGATTCGCAAAGGATTCGAGTCAGCCAGCGTTCTCACCTTGGACGGTGAGACCTTGACCGGTTTGTTGGTGGAACGAACGAACGCAAAGGTGGTTTTGCGAGATGGAAACAACCAACTCGTTACGGTGAAAGCAAGCGAACTCGAAAGTTTTGTAAACCAAACGCGTTCGATCATGCCAGAGGGCCAAATCAATCAACTTACCAGCCGGCAGCAGTTCTTGGATTTGGTTCGCTATTTGATTGAGATCCGCGATGGAGGCGTGTCTCGTTCCAAGGAACTGCAACCGTCCGAGGCGCTCCTTAATTTAAAACTGCCTGAATACGAAGAGCGAATTGATCACGTCGGATTCATTAACGATTGGGGGCCAGATTCCTTGGCACGCGGCGAAGCGATCTACCGACGTGTTTGCGGCAACTGTCATGGGACAAAAGACCAAGCGGGATCGCTTCCGACAGCCATGCGATTTGCCGAGGGTAAATTCAAAAATGGCAACGATCCTTTGTCCTTGTATCGGACTCTCACTCGCGGCTTCGGTTTCATGCCTGCTCAAATGTGGATGGTCCCGTCGCAAAAGTACGATGTCATCCACTACCTCCGCGAAACGTATCTGAGGCCACACAATCCTTCTCAATTTGCGCCGATCGAACCGACCTACCTTGCCAAATTGCCAAAGGGAGATACTCGCGGTCCGGAACCGAGCAAGATTGAGGCATGGAGCGCTATGGACTATGGACCTAGCTTGACCCATTGCTACGAAACACCAGGTGGGACTCTCAACATCGCATACAAAGGAACGGCGGTCAGGCTCGATTCCGGAGCTGGAGGTGTATCGCGCGGCGAGCAATGGATGATTTTTGACACGGACACGCTGCGAGTATCCACCGCATGGCACGCACCAGAAAGTGGAAAAGGCTCGCGGTTTATCGATTGGCGTGACATTCAACTCAACGGCGAACACCAAGTCCATCCGCGAGTGAGTGGGAATGTCGTGCTGGCTAACGGCAATGGTCCCGGATGGGCAAATCCCTTAACCAGTTCGTTTGTAGATGATCAACGGGTCGAGGGAAGAGACCAACGGCGTTACGGACCATTACCCAAAGAATGGGGCAAATTTCGTGGTCTATACCACCATGGCTCCAAGGTCGTATTTGCGTATTCTATCGGCAATACGGAACTGCTTGAGTCGCTAGGAGGACTCGCCAGTAACAGTGGCAAGCTGCCAGCCACATTCCTTCGAACGTTCAACATGGGCCCCCGAGATCGCGATCTGGTCCTGCAATTGGCTGAGACAACCGCGAACGGATTCTTGAGTGTGGTTGGAGACAAATCGGCAACCTCCGCAGTATTGACATCCACTCTAGCTGCTGGGGTCATTCCCGCGACTCAGAATGTGACATGGTCCAGTGTGTCATGGTCCAACGAAGATGGCCGCCTAAAAGTGATGATCCCAGCCGGCAAGGACTCGATCAAGTTCACGTTATGGATGGCAGAAAACGGACAAGAAAAACAAACCAATTTAGCTCAACTTGCTAAGGCAATGGGGGCTGAATTGGCCGATACATCGTTCGACTTGAAACCATTCACGCAGGGCGGCTCGCCGCGATGGCCTCAAATCTTAGAGACCAAGATTGCTACCTCGTTTGACAAGGGGCCGTTTGCTGTCGATGTGCTCACATCTCCCGAGTCGAATCCCTGGCTGGCTCAAATGCGATTTTCCGGCCTCGATTTCTTTGCGGACGGCAGCATGGCCGTTTGTACTTGGGACGGTGACGTGTGGCACGTTCGCATGGCTGGAAATGATGGGACACTAAAATGGCAGCGCATTGCTTCGGGGCTCTACCAACCTCTCGGTTTGAAAGTAATACGGGAAAAGATCCATGTCACTTGCCGCGACCAGCTTGCTGTGCTGCATGATTTGAATGGTGATGGAGAAATCGACTTCTATCAGTGCCTCAACAACGACCATCAAGTGACCGAACACTTCCATGAATTCGCCATGGGCTTGCAAGTGGATGAGGCGGGCAATTTTTACTATGCGAAATCTGGCCGGCATGCATTGGTTGCTGTCGTGCCTCAACACGGCACCCTTCTGCGAGTCGCACCGGATGGTTCACGCACCGATATTATCGCGACTGGTTTTCGAGCCGCCAATGGTGTTTGTCTTAATCCAGATGGCTCGTTCGTGGTGACCGATCAAGAAGGCTTCTGGAATCCCAAGAACCGAATCAATTGGGTAACGTTGAATCCATCCGGTAAACCCAATTTCTACGGCAACATGTTTGGCTACCACGATATCACCGACGAGGCCGATTCCGCCATGGAACCGCCACTATGTTGGATTACCAACGCATTCGATCGGTCGCCAGCGGAGTTACTGTGGGTGGATAGCCCCAAATGGAAAGCGATCAACGGCAGTCTGCTCAACCTGTCCTATGGCTATGGCAAGGTTTTCTCAGTACTGCACGAGCAGGTCGGCGGAGTACGGCAAGGGGGCATGATCGAATTGCCGATACCGAACTTCCCAACAGGTGTCATGCGTGGTCGTTTTCGTCCTCAAGATCAACAGCTTTACTTGTGCGGAATGTTCGCTTGGGCGGGAAACGCAACGAGTCCGGGCGGACTTTATCGACTGCGTGCAACCGACCAGCCGATTGTATTGCCGGTTTCCCTTCAAGTGAAAAAATCGGGTTTGCATTTGTCATTTGCCGAACCCGTTGAGCCGTCGTCGATAGACCCAAAGAACATCGCAATCAAAACCTGGGCATTAAAACGATCCAAGAAGTACGGCTCGGACCACTACGATCAAAAGAAGTTGATCGTAAATTCGACCAATCTTTCAGCGGACGGCAAATCGATTCGCATCGTGGTCGATGACTTAGCGCCAACATGGTGCATGGAGATCAAGTTTGCGTTTCGGACTGCCGCTGGCCAGCCAATCGAAGGGGTAATACACAACACCATTCACGCTTTGGGAGATTGATTTCCATGAGCCATCTAATTCTGATCTTGGCGAAATTTGAAAAGGGCAGGAGGCGGATCCCGACTTCGAGTGCGTATGCGGACGGGACCAAAGTCAACCAATCAAAAGCAAATTACAGTACAATCAATCCCGTTGGATAGATACTAAGAAAGATCCATTGCTTAACAATCGATTTCGAACGGAATCAAAACCGTCACCCAGACCAGCAGGAATTTCCAAATGACTTCATCCAACCAAAAAGCGATGAGTCCGTCTCGGCGCGAATTTGTAAAGGCTTCGACGCTTGCTGCGAGCGGAGCCCTTGCTGTAGCCGCAAAACTCTGTCCAGCAGTACATGCGGCAGGGAACGACTTGATCAAGGTCGGGCTGATTGGATGCGGTGGGCGCGGCACCGGAGCCGCATCACAAGCTCTCATGGCAGACAGCCATGTCCAACTTACGGCGATGGGTGACGCTTTCGAAGACCGTTTGCAATTGAGCCTTAAAAGCCTCAATAAGATCGAAGGCCTAGAGTCCAAAATCGATGTTCCCCCGGAGCGGCAATTCGTCGGCTTCGATGCATACAAACAAGTGTTGGCCAGTGGCGTCGACGTTGTACTGCTAACCACCCCTCCGCATTTCCGGCCTCTGCATTTGCAGGCTGCGGTTGCTGCTGGCAAACACGTCTTTGCCGAAAAACCGTGCGCAGTCGATGCCGCTGGCGTTCATTCCGTGCTCCGCAGTTGTGAAGAGGCGAAGAAAAAAAATGTATCGGTCGTGTCCGGACTTTGTCTGCGGTATCACTATCCGTACCGTGAAGCAGTGCATCGCATTCAGGACGGAGCGATTGGCGACGTTCGTACGTTGCTCGCAAACGACTATCGCGGCCCGATTTGGGTCAAGCCGCGCCAACCCGAGTGGACCGATATGCATTGGCAGATGCAGAACTGGTACTACTTCACTTGGCTTTCAGGCGATTTTAACGTCGAGCAGCATGTCCACAATCTCGACCTCTGCGCCTGGGCGATGGGGGATCAATATCCTGTCAAAGCGATTGGGATGGGAGGCCGCGAAGTAAGAAAAGGACCCGAGTTTGGCAACATCTTCGATCATCACAGCGTCGTTTATGACTATGCCAGCGGAGCCCGACTCATCAGCAACACTCGCCAGATCGAGGGCTGCAAGAGCGACATTAGCGTTACCATTCTCGGCTCCAAGGGGACAGCGCATCTTACCGAGCGACGCAACGGCGTTCGTATTTCAGCGCAGGGCGAGTGGGGCTATAGCGGTGAAGAAAAGAACCTCTATCAGGTCGAGCACGACGAGCTCTTCGCAAGCATCCGAGCCGGCAAGACGATCAACAATGGCGAGTATATGGCCAAAAGCACTTTGCTGGCGATCATGGGCCGAATGGCCACTTACACGGGCCAAGAAATAACCTGGGACATGGCTTGGAATTCCAAGGAAGATCTCACTCCACCACAATACGAATGGGGCGATCTCGCGACGCCAGAAGTCGCGGTCCCGGGCGTGACAAGGTACGTTTGATTCAATCGCATTCAACCTCCTAAATAACAAGTTGACCATGAATTGCAACAGTACTCCGACCTCTTTTTCACGTCGTAGTTTTCTATGCACAACGGCGAAGTCATTGGCCGCAACGTCCGCGTTGCCTTCGATTTGCCAAGCAGAGTTGGGCGATCGCAAGCCGACGGTGTTTCAACATGCCTGCATGACGCTCCCTTATAGTAACTTCCCGCTGGAACGAGCGCTCACTGGAATCAGGACTGCGGGCTTTCGGCACGTCGCGTGGGGCGTCCGGCACCGTGAAACCAGCGGCGAGCAGGTCCCCGTCATGGCGGAAGACGCTCCGCCTGGGGTGGCCAAAGCGTTGGGAATACGATGCCGAGATATGGGACTGGAGCCGGTCATGATGTTCTCCACGATCTATCCCGAAGACGCCAAAGCAATCAAGGTGCTGACTCAGCGGATCAAGCAAGCCGCAGCGGCTGGGATCGGCCAGTTGCTAACCTTCGGCCATACTCAGGGCGGAAACCGAACTTTGTGGATCGAGCGTTTAAAAGTCCTCGGCCCGATTGCACGCGACCACGGGTTGATGATTGTCGTTAAACAACACGGCGGTACGACAGGAACAGGCGAAGCGTGCGCGGAAATCATTCGAGAGGTCAACGACCCAAACGTATTCGTAAATTACGACGCTGGAAACGTGATGGACTATTTGAACCTCGATCCGATTCCCGACATTCGCAAATGTGCCTCAGCGATACGAAGCTTTTGCGTGAAGGATCATCGTGACTGGCCCAAGGACCAGGACTGCGGGCCAGGCTTTGGCGAAATCGACCACTACCGACTCATGGAGCCGGTGGCATTCTCTGGCCTGACGATGCCGCTGGCCTATGAAAATATCTCAGCCCCACTCTTGCCTCAACCGAAAACACCCGAGGGAGTCGACGCTCTCGCGCGCAGGGCACGCGAGTTCTTAGAAACCGTCATCGACGGCCTGCAACATGAGAGCCCGAACTAGTGCATTTTGAAGTTACACTGTTAGTACAAGCCCGCAGCGCAAGCAAGCAGAATACCTCATTGCTGAGCGGTTTTTAACGTCGAAAACTACACAAACTATCCATTCCCTTGCTGGCGCTTCGGGCTTGTATTGCGTTGGTATTTGAAGAAAATAGAGTTACTTCACGTCGAACAATTTCACGATAAAGTGGAGTGTCGCTCGACACGATCGCGAGTTAGAATTGGGTTGGTTTGTAAACTGCAATGGATTGAGATTCTAAAAGAAAATGAACGGGAGAAGAATGTCGTTAGAAACGGATCGCGATGCTGTGCTCGAATTGACTCAGAAGCTTTTGGTCGCAATTACGGCTGGGGACTGGGACACCTATACCGAAATTTGTGACGAATCGTTGACTTGTTTCGAACCAGAAGCACTCGGCAATTTGGTAGACGGTTTGGAGTTCCATCAATTTTACTTCAACGTACCATCTTCCGGGACACCGACTCCGGTCCAGTCCACAATCGTCGCTCCCCATATTCGAATCATGGGCGATGTTGCGATCATCGCATATGTTCGTTTGACTCAACGAATCCATGAGGGGAAACCGATTTCTTCGGCGATGGAAGAAACGCGAGTTTGGCACCGAAAACAAGGCAAATGGAAACACATTCATTTCCATCGCAGCCCAGCCCGCTGATAATCCAACTATGCATCCACTAGGCTTTCTGCGAGTTACCGCCGCATCCACTCCGACCTGCGTCGCCAATCCTACGGCCAATCGGCGATCGATACAGACTGCGATCGCTGCTTTTCCAAACTCCGACGTGATCGTCTTTGGCGAATTGTGCTTGAGCGGATACACGTGTGGCGAACTGTTCACGCAAAGTTCACTTTTGGATGCCTGCAAGATCGAATTGATTGCCCTCTCTCATGCCGTCCAAACCAAACAACTGGTCGTCGTCGGATTGCCTTTGTCGATCGAGGGGAAACTCTTTAACGTCGCTGCTGTTCTTTGCGCCGGGCAGATTATTGGCCTGGTTCCCAAACAGCATCTGCCAACCTATCAAGAGTTTTATGAATCGCGTTGGTTTCAATCGGGAGCAGGGCAGCCAATTGCTCAGGTCATGCTATCGATCGGTCTATCTATCGGTGGCGGTAGCGTTGTCCCGTTTGGAACGGATCTGTTGTTTACATGCGGCAACGCTACGGTTGGAATTGAAATTTGCGAAGATCTTTGGGTCCCAATTCCTCCGAGTGCCTGTCAAGCAATCGCTGGAGCCAACGTGTTGCTCAACCTATCGGCAAGCAACGAAACGGTTGGAAAAGCTCACTATCGCGAGCGGCTAGTGACCACGCAATCGGGCAAGTGCATTGCAGCGTATGTTTACGCAAGTGCAGGTCCAACGGAGTCTACAACGGACTTGGTCTTTGGCGGCCATTGCTTGATCGCCGAGAATGGATCGCTGCTAGCTGAGTCAGAACGTATCGGAACGGGAATGCCTTTGACGGTAGCGTCCCAACTTGACGGTGTTGTTAGTTTTGCGACAAGCGACGTGGACCTCGATCGACTGGATCATGACCGACGCGTCTTTGGGACGATGCACCAAAGCTCTAGCCCAGAGTTCCACAAGCCATTTCGTCGGATCGCATTCGAATTGGAGACGAGAGTCAGGCCACTTGCAAGATTCGTCGATGCACACCCATTCGTTCCGAAAGCGACAACGGAACTCGATGAACGTTGCGCCGAAATATTTGAAATCCAATGCGCTGCGTTGGCAAAACGCGTGTCGAGACTTACCAAGGAATTGCCGCTGGTCATTGGCGTTTCGGGTGGATTAGATAGTACGCTCGCTCTTGTTGTCGCGGCCAAAATGTTTGAAGTCATGGACTGGGAAAAATCCCGATTGATTGGCATTACGATGCCTGGCTTTGGAACGACGGACCAAACGAAAAATAATGCGACGCAACTGATGGGGTTACTCGGACTGTCACTCGAAACCATCGATATCCGTGAAAGTTGCTTCCGTACTTTTTTGGATCTAAAGCATCGGCCATTCGGCATTTCTCTTGACGAAAAAACCTGGCAATCATTACAAGACGAAATGGAACGACTGCCGGACGACAAACGAAGCGATTTGGTATTCGAGAATGTTCAAGCCAGAATGCGAACGATGCTACTGATGAATAAGGGGTTCGTCATCGGTACAGGCGATTTATCGGAATCCGCGTTGGGTTGGTCCACCTACAACGCCGACCATATGTCGATGTACAACGTCAACTGCTCCGTGCCGAAAACACTTGTAAAATTCCTTGTTCGTCACGTTGCGATGACTCGATTTGACGGCGAAGCCCGCAATGTATTGCTGGATATTGCCGACACTCCAATATCGCCTGAATTACTGCCGTTAACGCAAAACAAAGCGATGCACCAATGTACGGAGAGTACAATTGGCACCTATGAACTTCACGATTTCTTCTTGTATCATTTCGTTCGATGCGGTGCGTCACCAAGCAAAATTTTGCTCTTGGCTCAACACGCACTTTTTGATCGCAACTATGCTAGCCAAGAAATCAAACAAGTTTTGAATACGTTTTTACAAAGGTTCTTCGCGGCACAGTTCAAGCGAACTTGCGTACCAGACGGTCCGAAAGTCGGAACCGTTTCCTTGTCTCCCCGCGGCGACTGGCGGATGCCAAGCGATGCGGATCCAGACACCTGGCTTAAAACTAATCCGCTTTCTTGACGCAGATACGGCGGAAAGCCAATGGATTTTTTCCCAGCGATTCCCGGCGACGTTGAGGCTGCTGGAATCGACAGCATTAGCGATATTCTTGTCGTTCTTTTCGTCTCAGAAATCTTTGACGGAGTTGCTAGCTGAACTCGTACTCGATGTCGGGCTCATTCACGCAATCTGGAGTGAATTCGACGCTGGCATAGATTTCGACGAGTGGAAGATCACAGCCGATGACAGGTAATTCGATGACGGCGTCGATTCCTTCGTAGACTATGCGAATAAAACCCGACTCGGTCCGAAGCATGACGATCGCCAACGGCGGATGCTGCTCCAAAATAATGTAAAAATCCAACGTCTCGATCTTTAAATAGGTATTCAGCTTTTCGTCAAGATCCGTGGCTCGTGATGACTTGTTCAATCACGATCGCCCATCTACCTTTAATGATGTTCTCGAAGCCAACGCTCGAACTAATTATTGTCCGCTCGATGTTAGCCGGCCGATGCGCCGCACCATTCGAGGGCGGATTGTACGGAAGCTGAATCATGGAACGGTGCACTCGATGCATTTTTCGATGGAATCAAACGACAAATCACAAATAGTTCTTTGACGTGCTCGTTCAAACTGCAAAGAACGACGTTTTGCACCCCCGGTATTCGACGCATTGCCAGGAAGGCTAGGAAGCCTACGCTGCCGATAAACTGAACTCGATCCATGTCAATGATCAAGTTCTTGCACACACTATTGCTTACGACTTCGGTCATCGCATCTTTGATCTCGGTAACTTTTTCGGGGTCGCGTATCCGTTCCTCAAGGATGGTTATCACCACATTGACTCCGTGGACCGAGTGCTCGATGCAAGACGTGTTTTGGAAAGACATTTTTTTCTCTGGCTAAGGTTGGGACGACGATCTAACAATAGCATTGTACACGGCACGACTATAAAGTGCATCCGCTAGCGAGTTGACAATTTGGCATTTGGGCCAGTGAAACACATCAATTGTCCGTTCTCGAGTGTAACAAAGATGCGATCCTTTGCGTTAACTGCTGTTCCACCCTTTACGACTTCGGCTGGCAAGTGGTGTTTCCACAATTCAGATCCGTCCCCAATGTTAATCGCAACCAAAAAGGGCTTATCCGCAGAGTTCTCCGTGTGCCCTGATGCCAGTAGCGTTGTGTCCACACAGAGCTCCGTTGCGTTTGGCCCAGCGGTGTTCATCATGCTGCGCAGAAAAAAGATCAAACCTTTGATGTTCGCCGAGAAGGCTCGGATTATTCGTCGAATTTTAGTCATGTTTGATACCTATTTCGTAGATCCCTTGACGATCATTTGGGTTTGTTCTTTGACGCTCGCTGGCTCGAATACCTTTAACCAATCCTCTTTGAAGATACGTTCCTTGCCGAATCCCGAAATGAGAACTACTCCGTCGCTGAACGGAAACGAGGCCAAACCAAAGGCGATGCCCAACTCCACTTTGATGTGCCCGTACATAAAGTCCTCTGCTGCCGCTCGTGGTACACCGCGGCGGACCGCTTCTTTGAGAACTTCACGCAAGGCTCGCACCAACGCAATCCCACAAGTCTCGGCCATTGTTGGCTCCAATATTGCCATCTGCTCAACGGTGATTCGGTGGCTACGGGTAGCTGTTATGAAGTTAATCGGTACTTAGTTTTACTTCTTGCCCATTGATTCGCTGTTCGCTGCCTTTACTCGCAAATAGGTTTTTTCCGCCGACATTCTTGCGATCGAAGTGATCGAGGTTGGTTACGGTTACGTCGCTATCGTTCTGAGTTCGATCGTGCGGAATCGCTCGCTTGCGAACCGCTCGTATTCTTGCAAGGAACACCTTCGATATCCTTTCGCAATTCCCCTTTTTCGGTATCATAGAAACGAATGCGGCCATCGTATCCACCCGTCGCAATTTGCTTACCATCGGCTGTGAAAGCGAGAGCAAATACAGGCCCTTGCTTGGCGTGAATCTGAGTTACGCGATGACCGTTTTCGGTTTTGAAAATCCTAACTTCGCCTGACTCAGCGCTACACGCGACCAGGATGCCGTCGGGTGAGAATGCGATGGCTTGAATGGGTGATGCCATGTGTTCGTACTCACGTACAAAACTGTTCTCTTTATTGTCCCCTTCAGCCAAACGACCACCGCGTGGCTCCATTTTGAATAGGCGTATCTTTCCATCCGTGCCGCCAGTTGCAATCTGATTGTGCATTGGATGCCGCGATAGGCAAACGAGAGGATCGCGAGACTGGTTGATGTCATCGACGAGGTGGCCGGTTGCGATTTCGATCAGCTTTGCTGACTTGTCGCGACTCACGGAGACTAAGCGTTCGCTATCGTTGGTGAACGCGGAACCGAAAACCCAGTCGAGGTGGTTGTCGCATCGCATGACCTCTTTGCCTTCTGCGATGCTAAAAACTCGCACCAGCTTGTCGGCGCAGCCAACTGCAACAAGATGATTGTCTGGCGAAATCGATACGCCGTAAAATGAGTCATTCGAAGCTTTGATGGAACGAAGGAGTTCGAGCTTGATCGCGTCCCAGATTTGAACTTCACCAAACTCGGATACGGAACCACCACTTGCGACTAGAATCGTACCATCACGCGAAAACGCAACCGATTCCAATCGCGGGGAATCACCCAGCAGACGCTTTACAATGCCCAATCCATCCGTCGAATGCAGCAAAATCTCGTGGTGGCCTGGGACGGCTAGGAACGCTCCATCGGGAGAAAGCGACATCGCATGAATCGCTGGAAGCGATGTGTAGGTCGGCGGCGTGTCGGGCCGTCTCGTCCTGGCTTCTGCATGTTCATCCGACTTGGCGCCCTGTGTGATCCAGCGTGAAATCAGTGCAATTTCTCTAGCCGATAGGGGTTCAGCATCCTTGGGCATTTCAGGCTCTTCACCGCAAATACTTTCGATGAGCTTGCTTTTCTTGGCATCTCCGGCTGCAATGATCGGCCCGGTGTCACCTCCCCTAAGAAATGCATTATGTGTGGTCAGATCCACGCCACCCTTGGCCTTGTTTGGCTTGTGGCAAGAAAAACAGTTGACGCGGAGGATGGGTAAAACATCTCGATGAAACGACACGTCTGCTTCTTGTGCTGTGGCAACAAGCGTGATCGTTAGCCATGTCAAGCAAACGTAAAAAAGGTTGCTTCTCATTTTGCTTCTTGAACCTCTTCGACAACGAGTACATAACTATGCCACTCGCCGCCGATATCATGGGCATCGCTGACACAAAGGTATACTGGACCGTCAACTGAGGTCGAGAAAATGAGGACAGGATCGCGAGTCTCGCCATCGTCTGCGGCTGCAAGGAATTGTCGATCTGCGCTATAGCAATGAATTGCTGCATCCATCAACAACGCTCCGCCACAGGTCACACTCACTTTCAACTTCTTTCCAGCCTGGGCCAGGAACTCGTACACATCGACATCTTTGTTGCCCTTGATGGTGCCGATCATGGAAATGCCTAGCTGCAATTTTGTTGCTTCTTTGAATCCGTTGTTGGGCTCCTTCTCCTCCGCAGACGAATCGGTTGTGAACACCTTGATTTTCCCGATCGCTTCTCCAGCAGGCGTCACGACAACATAATCCAACAGGCCAGCCGGGAAATCGGCTGGCAGTAGGATCTCCGCTAGAAGCTGCGAATCACCAACGGTCTTGTTGTCCAGTCCTGGCGGTTGCGGGGATTCTTTTTTTTCCTTGATCTCCGCAGTCACCGCTGGAGTATTCGGAAACCGCAACTCCGGCGCTTCGTTCAACTTGAACCCGCGGATCTTGAGAACCGCCCTCGTTCCGCTGATGATCGCAACCGGTTCCGTGGCGGTGATACGCACGGAACCCTTTTTTGAGTCTTCTGCAGAAGCTGAAAACACGGCTGCAAATAGGCAAATCAGAATTGCGCGCATCATGCGTAGAGTTCCTTGATGGTTGCACCTTCCGCTAGGATCGAGACCGGTCTTCCATCAGGTGTGTGCAAGTGCTTTTCGGGATCTATTCCTAACGCCTCGTAAACGGTCCAAGCAACATCAGCCGGGCGAACCGGACGATCGGTAACGAACGCACCATTCTTGTCCGTCGCGCCGACCACAGCCCCTCTTGCAACACCCGCACCGGCCCAAAGCATGGAACCAGCCCGTCCCCAGTGATCGCGCCCCGCTTTGTCGTTGACCTTGGGTGTGCGGCCAAATTCCCCCATCGCCAGCACCAGCGTATCCTGCAACATTCCACGTTGGTCCAAGTCGCCAATCAGCGAACCGTAGCCCTGATCGAACTCAGGTAGCTTCTTGTCTAGGCCTTTAAAAATGTCTGCGTGATGGTCCCAGCCACCGAAGTTTACGGTCACAAAGCGCACTCCATTTTCAACCAGACGACGAGCCAGCAAAGCGCTCTGCCCGAATTCATTTCGGCCATAATCGTCACGCGTTTTCGTATCCTCTTTATCGATTGCAAAAGCCGACTGCGCCTGGGGCGAAAGAACCATCTCGGCAGCCTTGCGACTGAACTCGTCGTACGTGGCGATTTGATCGTTTCCCTTCACATGGTCTGCGAGGTGGTCCACTGCCGCACGCAGCGTCCTGCGTCTCTCGAGTGCTTGCAGGGTTTGATCTGAGGGAGCCGACAGGTCGCGAACACGGTAGTCTTTGTCATTGGGATTACCTGCCTTGAATGACTCACAGCGCCCTCCCAACCAAACGCTTTTGCCCAATTCCCAAGTGAAGGAAGGGTTCTTAGGTACGGCGACGTACGGAGGAACCGCACCGGAAAAGCCAGTCTCATGTGCCACAATCGCACCCATGGCGGGATGGTCACCAAAGGGGGTACCGAATCGCCCTGACAACACCCAATTGGTAGCCGTCTCATGATGGTCATTCTCATGAGTGCCACTGCGGACGAGGGTCAGTTTGTCCATAACCTGAGCCGTTTTCGGTAACAGTTCGCAGATGCTTAGGCCAGGCACACTGGTTGAGATACTCTTGTACTTGCCGCGGATCTGTTCCACTGCATCCGGCTTCATATCGAACGAATCGTGATGCGACAAGCCGCCACCGAGATAGATGAGGATCACCGATTTGGCTCGCGTGTTTCTATCGCCCGCGCCAGCGGCTAATAAATGCGGAAGTGAAAGTCCCAACGGTGCGAGTGCTCCGATTCGTAGGAAATCTCGGCGCGAGACGCCATTGCAAAGTCGATGACGCGTACTGGAAAGCGAAAGATCGATCATGATTGGTACCCTATTTTTATCGACGGTTTGCCTTAGGTGATGAATCGTGTCAGGATGACTTCGTCAGGAGTGTATTTTTAGTCAATTTTCTGCGTCGTGTTAGGTCAGTGATTAAACGCGAACTCTTTCGAGTTGAGCAAAGCCCAAAAAAGATCCGCAATCACCAAATCAGTACTGTCTGTTGAAAGTGTAGCAGTGATCGTTGAACGCTCAGTCTCGGTTGGAAGTCGACTCAAGGTTGATAGGAAGATTTCGTCGGTTATTGTTGCGGAGTCTGAATCTTTGAGCAATCTAGCAAGTCTTCCATCGGCGTTACGGATGCTTGCCGTAAGATCCTCACTATTGCTTAAGTGCAATAGCTGTGGCAGCGTGACTTCTTGTTTCCGCTCGCAAGCGCAGGCCGTTACGCGATCGCTTCGACCGAACAGCGTTAGGAAATAGGAATCCGCATTCGAATCCGCGAGCTGCATCGCGCGCAGTCCAACTGGATAGCCAGGAAACCGGTTCGGTACTTCCGTTGCTTCGGCAATCGCATCGAGCAAGACCTCTGCCGGAAGTCGTTTCGCATTGTAGTGCGAGTAGAAACGCGTGTCGTTTTCATTTTCCGATGTGGTCGATGAATCAAGTTGCCACGCTCTAGAATTGAGGATGAGACGGACAACATGTTTGAGGTCGTAATTGTGACTGCGGAACTCGTCATTCATCACTTTCCATAATGCAAGGTTCGACGGCGGATTACTAGCTCGCAGGTCATCGACGGGCTCAACAAGCCCCACCGCAAAGAAATGCTTCCACAGACGATTCACCATCGCACCGGAAAAATTCTCGCTGGCCAACATCCAAGTTACAAAGGGCACACGCGGGTCTGCACCAATATCGAACTTCAGCGCGGAGCGATCGAGCGGCTGGGCTATCATGAACTTATTGGTGCGCGGTTGATTTACACCGGGTACTTTATCCTGAATTTCCTTCAAGCGTTTTGTTTGTTCGTCCAGCTCGCGTTTTTGATCCGTAATCTGCTTTGCCTTCTCTTCATCCGAGGTACTGGCAAGGCATGCCTCTGCAAGCTTGGTCGCAGCTTCTGCGACGCGTTTTTGTTGCTCGCGTTCATTGCGGCTCGTCTGAGTGACTGAAGTCGCACCGGATTGCGGGCCTTTGCGGTCGAGGTTTACCTTCGAAAAACAGGCTGCGAAATGATAGAAGTCATCCTGAGTGTAGCGTTCGAGGGGATGATTGTGGCATCGTGCACATCCAATGCGAGTCCCTAAGAATGACTGTGCAACGCTATCCGGCAGTTCGCTCTCTTCCACTTTGTTGAACTCACCTATAGTGGTGACAAAGTAGCCCGCTTGCGGCTGCTTGACTACGTCCCCTTTGACTAGAAGCACCTCGCGAGCGATGTCGCTCCAAGATCGGTTGACTGCCACCTGCGCACGCAACCACACATGAAACGCCTTTACCCCCTTCGGACCTCGCACATCATGGTCCCGCTCTTTTCGGTTCTGCAGAAGATCCGCAAGCTGAAGGGTCCAATAGTCAACGAACTCCGGTCGTTGAAGGAGTGCCTCGATAACTTCAGCGCGCTTGTCGACACTCCTATCTGCTAGGAATGCCGCAACCTCCTTAGGCGTCGGCAATATTCCCGCTCCATCCAGGTAAACCCTTCTCAAAAACGTTTCGTCAGTACACGGGCCAGCAGGCGGCAATCGAAGCAACTGTAGTTTTTCAAACAGCGGACGGTCCAGCACATTCCGTTGAGCGGCGTAGACCTCGGGGGGAACGGTGTTAGGGTACGGAATAGTAAAACGCACTACGGACACCAAGCCTTGAAAGTGAACTCGTACCGCCCCTTCGCCGCTTCGTAACGGTGTCACTAACCCAGATGGTTTCACGGAAATCGTCACCTCCTCGTTCGAAAAGAACTGGGCGAGCCAGGTTACATCTCGCACCCTTCCATCGGCGTACTTCGCTCGCACAAGCAATTGCTGTGTTTCGCCAACCGCCATAACTAGATCTCCTGGAAGAACTTCAAGACTCGTAGCATCCGACTCATCGGATTTGGGGCCGGGCGCTCGCGCCGCGACCCATTCTCGAAGCACTTGCCACATACGCGAATCTGGACGAAACCGAACGCCTCCCTCGTGTGGCACACCGCCAGAAGGCTTCGTAAGTAGAAGACTGCTTTCGGGAAAAGCAAAATCCAATCTTCGTCCATTCACCTCGCGAGTAATCCAAGCGTGATCCCACTCCGGAGCGTAGCCTCGCAGCGACAAACGAAATCCATTTTGGCCAGCGAGCTTGCCGTGGCATCCACCCATATTGCAACCGTTCCGCGTCAAGATCGGTAGCACATCTTGTTGGAAGGAGGGAACAGGCCGGTCGTAGAAGCTCGCCACCGAAACTGGGACCTTTACCGAGAGGTCGTCAATTCTTACAGTCAAGGTCGCTTGACCCTCAGACAAAGCTCGGACACTCCCTTTGGCTTCAACGGAGGCGATGTCAGAATTATCCATCGCATACGAGACTCGTCGAGTCACGTCGGTAACCTTGCCGTTATCGTCAGTCAAGGAAACCACCACACCATGAAGCGGATCGTGACCAGTAAGTTCGAGCTCCTCTGGTATTACGCTTAATTGGGAAGCATTCGCAGTCGGCAGCAACAGCAAGAGGGAGGCCGATAATCCCCGTGCTCGCATGAAAGCGAGCCGCAATATTGTTGGTAGTCGCCGGTAAAAATTCATTGGGAAACCCTGAGGGGATAGGTCCAATTCAAACCTTGGATTAAGCGATAATAATTCAAATTGTGCGACTTACCTGCCAATGCACCACAAATGTTTCTCGCCGCGAATGAACAGTCTATGATGTGAGACCGCCATAGAAGCCTGCACTTTTCATTCAATGGGTACTTGGCTAGCACTTCGAATCGCTCTCCAGTGGCCAGCACGGTCGTCTGGCCTTGCTCTGAGAGGAAATAGATATGGCCATCGGCAAAAACGGGCGAAGAGCAGCAAGAGCCATCGAGGCGTTTCTGCCAGACGACCTCGCCGCTTTCGGCCCGATAGCAAGTCGCTGTGCCCCGAACACCGCATAGACTCTTTCGCCATCGGTCGCCGGCGTCGGAGTCGCGTAGGAGTTCGTGCCTTGCTTGTGTCCTGGTTTCTCCGCGAAAGAAAAGCAAAACGCTACTTTCGCGGAGCGAAAGGCGACACTTATTTCCCGCACGATGCTTATCGAATACATCAAATCACCAATCGTTGTCGTAAAGGATTGGATTGTCGGCCGAAGCCCCTCGCAAACTCACTTCGCCGTTTACAATGCAGCAATCCGGTGGAATCGTGTGGTCCAACGCTGACACATTACTAAGGACGAGGACTATCCATAGACACGAATAATGGATCATTTGCGTTGCCCTGGGGCTGGGTAGTTTTTGGCTTCGTCATCGAGTACCAACACCCAGTCTAGCATCTCACCCGGGGTGGGTGGGATGAACTCTTTCTCTCCCGTATTGCCGTCATTGAATTTGTCATGCCAATAGCGCCCCCAATATCACGGTAAAGCCTTGCTCGGCGCGACGCTGCAAGAACTGAGCTGCTTCTTCGCGATTGAGCCGATGAAACAATTCCCAGGCCGTGTCGCCGAGCCAGAAAAATGGCTTGCCATCCTGCGTGGTCAGAAAGTGTTTATTCTCGCTGACCGCGAGTTTGGAAAGTACCGGCTCTGAAGCCCTCGCACACGGAAGTTGGGACAGAATGAACACTGCCGACAAGATCATTAGTCTTCGAGGCCTCATTAGGTTCTTTCTACTTGAGAGGTTTTGAATGGAACGAGTTAGTTAGCTGCGGTCGCGTCTCGCTGGACAATTCTTGACTGCCAACGAGGGCTTTGCGAAATACAATGCGTATTCTTGCGGCCAGTATCTTACTTATATCTTAGTAATATGTCAATCAGATCTTGAACCTCCCAAGACGGCTGCGTACAATATCCGAATGAAAACGAAGCTCGCAGCAAAGAGTCCACGGACCAAGCCCGCAACCACCCCTGGGGCCGAGAAAACCCTGCTCAAGGACCAGGCTTATACCGAGTTGAAAGAGCTCATTCAGACCGGCATTTACCCGCCTAACACATTCTTGTCTGAACGCCAGCTGGTCGAAAAGCTTCAAATAAGCAAGACCCCAATTCGATCGGCGCTGGAACATTTAGAGGCACAAGGGCTGGTGGCAGTTTCGCCGCAGCAAGGGATCGTCGTAAAGGAACTTTCCGTGCGCGACATTACGGAACTGTTTGACATGCGATTAGCCATGGAGCCTTTTATGGCCTCGCAACTCGCCAGCCGTGTTCTCTCCGCTGATCAAAACGAACGTTTGGCCGGAAACCTGACGAAACAGCATGCTGCCGCACTGGCCGGCGATGCCCTTGCGGCAACCCGACTCGATATCGAGTTTCACATGCTTATTGCGAGTTTGTTGGACAACCGAGAGATGACTGCATGGCTGACGCGGTGTTTCGACAAACTCTACCGCTCGGTTCTGCGTATCAATCAACTATCCAACGGTCGACTCTTGAAAAGTCAGCAAGATCACGCTGCAATCGTGGCCGCAATCAACTCGGGCGAGGCCACGGCGGCGGCAAAAGCGATGACGGAACATCTTCGCTATGGCCGGCAATTCCTGCTTGGTGGCTAATGCTCAGAGTATCTTCGGAAGACTGACTCATCGGCATAGAACGAAAGCTCATGCGTTAGATATCAGTAGGACCACTAGGATTAAATTACTGGCAACGTGGGTGCATCAGATAGGTGGAGATAAAACGACTTCGTCAGGGTCGTGATCGGCTTACTCCAATCCTGTGACTTCACCGCCGGCGCGCGTACCGAGAGCTCGCCACACCGCGTTATCAATCCCGTTGCTGACGGCTTGCACCGAGCCATCGGCCATACCGGCGTTGACAACACCGGTATGCCAACTCCGAGACGTCAGAAAGGCATAAGAGGGACGCGTCGTACTCGATCCTTCTGCTTGTGAGCTGTAATCTATGTTGTAGGTTATCCCGTTGAAGACGAAGGGTACACGTGTGTTAGGAGAGAACGTTACGGTGAAGCAGCTGTGATGGCTGTGGCCATTGGTCCACTCAATGTGCCCAGTACCAGTACCGTCGCTCAGCAGGCGATCCATGAGCCCTGAATTTGCGATGGATGCTGCCTCGGTTACTGTCTTTGGGATAGTCGTCGATGACGGTCCCGCATTGCGAGTGTATGATTGCCAAGCGTGAGTTTCGGCGCACCAAAGCGTGTTGCTCGTTCCATCCGAGAGTGATTCTAAGCCAAATCGTGCGTTGGGATGGGTCGAACCGTCACCTCCTCGACCGCTAACGGAATCGAAGACGAACCAAGTACCCACATTAAACCCGTAGGTAGTTGGCATCAAATGGATGGTGGATGTTGTGCCTGTAGAAGCGCGTGGGATAGATGCTTTAGGATCCGATGGGCATCGATAGACTGACACAGCAAAGTTACTGAGTATCGGGTAGTTCTGCCAACCAATACTCAGATCGATTTCGTTTGAGAGAGTATTTTGTTCAAGATAGGGGAGCAATCGTCCATGGATACTCCAAGAGTTATTGTTGGTCACCCTGGTGTTAACGCACGCGCTAGGGGGAATTCGTCTGGTTGCCGAAACGTAGTTCTGCATTGCCAACCCAATTTGTTTGATATTGTTGCCACAGGACATACGGCGAGCGGCCTCCCTAGCCATTTGAACTGCCGGTAGCAGAAGCCCGACCAAAATTCCGATAATCGCGATGACAACCAATAGTTCAACGAGTGTAAATGCCCGCATTGAGTTAGGCTGAACTTGGATTAAGATTTTCTTTGGGTACCTGGATGACAATCGAATCCGTGCTTTTTTCAAAATGACTTCCCACAGTTGTAAGCTTGATGACTCATTGCGGACTGGCAATCCTCCTTGTTTGGCGAGGCCTCTGTTCGCGTTGACTAGCAATTGCTATTCCCAACGGCGGTGCAACCGAGAATGTTGGATCAAATGGTGCTAGAAATCCGACGAATGACTAAAAGTTTCAAGCTATCTTTGAATTTGTCTGAATTGTCAAAATGGAACATGGTGAATAATCCGGCGGGAGTGGCGAATTTTAAGACATGCCCGTAGCCCCGATTGCGTTCGAAGGGGATCTGTGGAACATTGATTAGAATGCATGCCGCCACCTCGGTTTTTTTGCTTGGATGTTATTATGAAAAGCTCACTACTGAGGCGATGGTTGATCACTTACGCATGGGTTTCCGCCGTTGTCATTGCCTGCTGTACCCTAGGGGCTTGGGTGTATGCAACTTCGGCGGCTCGGCATTTGTTTCGTGAGCGAGTGGATTCAGTAGTAAATGTGTTGGGTCGACCAGCCTTTCCGCTCACCCCTCAAGTTCTGTCGACGATTGCAAAGCTCACCCAAACGGATTTGATCTTGCTGGACAGAACCGGAAGACTCGTCGCAACAACAACGGAACTAGCTCCTCGTGAAGGCATCCCGGATGTAAGCCGTTTTCAATTGCCGGACTTTCAATGCGAGTGGTCGAACGTCACGATTTCTAATTGGAGGATACCGTCTGCAAATAATATCGAGCCCGACGACACACTTCAGTTGGCAATCCTCGTTCCTCAAACCCAACTATCTCGTTCGCGATTTTCTGCGGCCATGATTCCCATTGTGACGGGTGCGTTCCTGGTGGTCGCATTTGCGGCTGTTGCCATCTATCAATTTTCACGGATCGTCAGTAGGATTCGGTTGATCGAAAATCAAGTAGGAAGAATTGGTGAACGCGATTACAGCATGCGAATCGACGTGGGACCGAACGATGAACTGGGGAGACTAAGTGCGGGAATCAAACGCATGGCCGAACAGTTGCAGACTTCTGAAAACACCCTTCGAGAAACCGAACGTGACCGTTTGGTTCTACAGTTATCCCGAGGGCTTGCCCACGATTTCCGAAACTCCCTGGCTGGGGTTAGGCTAGCCATTCAAACATATCAACGGGAAAACCCCAATACAGATGGCGAGCCTTTAACGATCGCTTCCAATCAGCTTCGAACCGCTGAGTCTCTGTTGAGTCGATTGGTGTATGATAGAATTCCGTCAACAGACTCCTCAACACCATGCCTATCGATCGACGCTGTTGTCCATGATTCGTTGTTGCTATTGCAACCGATGGTTGAACACTGGGGGATCAAGTTATCGGTTAAAGTTTGGCCAGGCCTTGAATGTGTGCAATCGCAAACCACGGAAGCGTTAAGCTCTGTGATATTCAACTTGGTTCTCAATGCGATCCAAGCTGCCGGTGAGAATGGGCAACTATGGATTCAATGTAGTGCTGCCGCCCAGAGTGTATGTTTCACTGTGCAAGATTCCGGTCCAGGCCCCGCACTTCATATCGCTGAAAGAATTTATGAACCGATGATCTCAACAAAACCGGAGGGGTTAGGGATGGGACTTTTTGTTGCGAAACAAGCTGCCAGTTCAATGGGTGGCGAGATTGTTTGGAAACGCGAGAACGAGCGGACACTATTCAGCTTTAACTTTCCTTTAGGAAAAACATAGTATGGCCAGGATCCTAATCGTCGATGATGAGGCCGCCATTTGCTGGAGCTTGGACAGGCTCTTTCGATCCGAAAAGTTTGATGTTTCTATTGCAAGTAGCGCCGAGCAAGCGCTGGCCGAAGCTCAGTCCCGGCCCCCAGATATCATCCTTCTCGACGTTCGGTTACCATGCATGAGCGGGCTGGATGCGATTGCCCAATTCCGAAAACTGAATGGCGATGTTCCGATTGTTCTCATGACCGCCTTTTGCAATCTCGAAACCGCGATCGCCGCATTCGACAAGCAAGTGTCGGAATACTTGCCGAAGCCCTTTGATTTGGATCTGGCACTGACCGTTGTCCAGCGATTGCTCGCAACACCTAAATCAGGCTTGGCCATCGACCCAATCGTTTCGCTGGGAAATTCGCGATTTCCACAGGCAACGTTGGTTGGTAAATCGAATTGCATGCAGGAAGTCTACCGACGTATCGCGTTGGCCGCATCGAGCTCGATTCCGGTACTCATTACTGGCGAAAATGGAACGGGAAAGGAACTGGTTGCGCAAGCGATTCATGCCAATAGCGCACGCAAACATTTGCCCATGTATGCTGTTGCTTTACCTGCCCTGAGCGAGTCTTTGCTAGAGAGTGAGTTGTTTGGTCACGTGAAAGGTGCATTCACTGGAGCGATTGGGAACAGGGAAGGTCTGTTCTCGGCTGCCAACGACAGCACAATTCTGCTAGATGAAATTGGAGAACTCCCGCTTAGTCAGCAGGTAAAGCTACTGCGTGTACTCGAGAGCGGCGAGTACACTCCATTGGGCACGACAATCACTCAAAGGTCCAATGCAAGAGTCCTAGCCGCAACCAATCGCAACCTCCGTGAGATGGTACGAGCAGGCACATTTCGCGAAGATCTTTACTTTCGCCTAGCCGTATTCGATGTCGCGTTGCCATCGCTGCGAGAACGTCGAGAAGATATTGCCGAGTTATGCATTCATCTTCTGGAACGATTGGGGCGGGCTTCTGCTGAAACTGCTATCACCGCTGACGTAATTGCAATTCTCTCCAAAAGGCCCTGGCCAGGCAACGTGCGTGAGCTTCGCAATACGATCGAACACGCCCATCTTATGTCGCGTGGTGAAAGGATCCACGCATCGCATCTGCAAAGTAGCTTCGCAGAAATCCGAAATGACCAAGGAGAAGTGACGATGCAACAGTCTGTACTTCGGTGGATCGAAGGGGAATTGTTATCCATGGACGAAAATGACGAGGGGCTCTACGAAAAATTCTTGGCCTTGGTCGAGCCAGTTTTGTTTGAAGCCACTCTCAAGTCCACGAAAGGGAGTATCGCCGGAGCCTCACAACGATTAGGTTTGCATCGCGGAACCCTTCGAGAGCGTTTAAAGCGGCATTCGATCGAGCCATGATTCACGCGACTGCTTTCCCTCAATTTCCAAACGGGTTCGTCGCTTTGGTAAGGATCAGTTTGCACAACCGAGTGCGGCTCAGACGGTAAAGCTGGTTCGAATATTCAATGAAGATTTCGTGCGAGCCCGCAGAGATTTCATCAAAGGATACCGGATTTAGCATGCTACCCTTTGCGTGCGCATCGCAGCGACTGACTCGTTTGGCAGTGTCTACTACGTTTTCTTGCTTGTCAGCTTCTTGCATGTCATCGTCAGATAATTCGGTCACGGCAGTCTCACAGAAAAATGGTCGAGGAAAAGGTGTCCGGTACCGTTGTTGGTCGAGGAAAAGGTGTCCGGTACCGTTGTTGTGGCTTAAAGGCTTTTTCGGGCCGGTCACGTGGGCCCGATGTCGACTCTAAATCGAACTTCCTGGCCACCGACTCGACCCACGCCTCATTTCCAAAGGCCACTCGCATCGGATCGTTTGGGTTGTCCAATATCAGCCGTTTCGCACAGGATAGAGCACGTCGAAAGCTTCAGCAACGCACTGTATCGCCATCAATTCGCCATGTTGATAACTAAAACGGTACCGGACACCTTTTCTAACCCACGATGGCGTTTCGATCAGGCACCTTTCATGAACTATGCAATCAACTCGTTCACAATGTTTCCTGACACGTCTGTAAGCCGATAGTCGCGACCTTCGTGACGGTAAATGAGCTTTTTGTGGTCAACGCCCAAGAGATGCAATAGCGTGGCATGCAAGTCATGAACATGCACCGGATCGCGGGTAATATTATAACCGAATTCATCGGTTTCACCGTGGATAATGCCCTTTCGCATACCACCGCCAGCCATCCAAATCGTAAAACATCGAGGATGATGATCGCGACCAAAATTGTCTGGCTTGATCTCCCCTTGACTGTAGGCAGTCCGGCCAAACTCACCGCCCCAGACAACGATCGTATCCTCTAGCAACCCGCGTTGTTTGAGATCTAGCACTAGTGCTGCAGAAGCCTGGTCCGTCTCCTTGCACTTCGTCGGTAACCCTTTCGGCAACCCCCCGTGATGATCCCAGTCGCGATGGCATAGTTGTATGAATCGGACGCCGCGTTCTGCAAGTCGTCGGGCAAGCAAGCAGTTGTTTGCGAACGAGGGTTTGCCCGGAGTTGCGCCGTAGAGGTCAAGCGTTTCTTTGGACTCCGTCGAAAGATCCGTTAACTCTGGAACACTGGATTGCATTCGAAATGCCAACTCATAGTTTTCGATTTGGGCAGCAATGGCCGGGTCACCAATATTGCGTAATGCCTGTTGATTGAGTTCGTTGGTCGCGTCAAGTAGCTGTCGACGCGTCTCGCTGCTGACGCCGGGCGGATTAGAAACGAACAAGACAGGGTCGCCCGCGTTCCGAAATTGCACTCCTCCAAACTGTGCGGGCAAGAAGCCGTTTCCCCAATACCGAGTTTGCAACGTTTGGCCGCCGCCGCCGCTGGTCAATACCACAAACGCCGGCAAGTCGGCGTTGCTGCAACCCATACCATAGGCCAACCATGCTCCCATCGTCGGTCGTCCTGGTTGTTGGTTTCCAGTCGCAAAAAACGTCACTGCAGGGTCGTGGTTAATCGGATCCGTATTCAGCGATCGAACAAACGTGCACTCATCCACTACCTTCGAAAGATGTGGTAATAGCTCGGAAATATCCATTCCCACGTTTCCGTATTTCGCAAATTTGAACGGCGATCCAACGCAGAACAGATTTTTTTGTCCGCTGGTCATCGTTGTGATACGCTGACCCTTTCGAACGCTTTCTGGAAGATCCTGGCCGGTCATCTCGGTCAGCTTCGGTTTCGGATCGAATAGATCCAATTGCGACGGAGCTCCCGACATGAAAAGGTATATGATACGTTTAGCTTTGGGAGCGAAATGGAGCTGTTTTAGTGCCCCAGGCACACTCTGCTCGTTGCCGGCAAACGCCTCAGGTTTCAGCAGAGAAGCCAATGCAATAGCCCCCATTCCAGTTGTGCTATTCTGCAAAAAGTTTCGGCGATGCACGGCAAGCTGAAGCTGTTGATCAATATCCATGGCTAGTTCGTGATCGTCTCATTGAGATTGAGGATGACATTGCTGAAAGCTGTCCAAGCAGCGAGTTCACTATCATCGTGATTTGCAGGTTTAGGAAGGTCGCCGACCGCAACTAGTTTCTTTGCGGATTCAAGGTCCTTTCGATACGTGGATTGCTGTTGTTCTAACATCCGAGTCAAGATCGATCGTTCGGTCGCGGTAGGAGCTCGAGTCAATGCAAGCCGCCACGCAAATGTTACGCGAGAGGCGTCATCAAGGCCAGGCTCGGCAAGAATGCGCTGAGCGAACGCCCGAGCCGCTTCGACAAAAACCGGGTCGTTCATCAGCACGAGCGACTGAAGCGGCGTGCTCGTCTTGGCTCGCTGAGAAACACAGAACTCACGAGTCGGTGCATCCAGCGTAACGAACGAAGGATATACCGTAGACCGGCGCCAGTAAACATACAAACCGCGTCGATACAGGTCCAATCCTTGCGATTTTTCATATTTATAGCCGCTCATTTCATTGATTTCCCAAGTTCCTTCGGGTTGCGACGGCTTGATACTCTTGCCACCGATTTTTGGATTGAGGACCCCACCGATTGCAAGCGCGTTATCTCGCAGAAACTCTGCGTCCAAGCGTTGTCGCGGTCCCCGAGCCAGCAACCTGTTCTCTTGATCGCGAGCAAGCAACGCGGCCGATACTTGCGATGCTTGCTGGTATGTTGCGCTGAGGACGATTTGCTTGACTGCTCGTTTCGTATCCCAGTCATGCATCAAGTCCGCAGCCAACCAATCCAGCAGCTCCGGATGACTTGGCCGTTCACCTTGCGAGCCAAAATCGTTGAGCGTTTTGACGATCCCCGTGCCGAACAGCATGGCCCACCAACGGTTGACAGTCACGCGGGCTGTCAACGGATGTTCGGGTGCAACAAGCCACTGACCAAGGCTGAGTCGATTCAGTGGCTTATCGTCGATCCGGTTCGTGATCTGCGGTAAAAAGGCAGGTACCGAAGCTTCTACTTTGATACCATCTTGGTCGTAATTGCCGCGAACCTTGATGAACGTTTCTCGCGGCTTTTCCATTTCCGACATGACCATGGTGTTTGGAAGCGATCGCTCGAAATCCTCTTTCGCTTTCCGTAAGTCATTCACCGATTTTTGCAGAACAGCAAGTTCGGGTACCATTGTCTGACGGAAGAATTTTTCGAGTTGCTCGCTTTGCTTCTTGCTGCGATCCGCAGTCGGAATAGCAATGAGCTTGTAGGTTTCTGCCGCAGTTACCGAAGCAATCTCCAACGGTGAAAGCTCTCGTTGGAATATACGAAGGTCATCGATGTGGCCGTGAAACAGGGCGCTTGATTCCCCGCGCCGCCCGATGCTAAACGGCGTGTCGGTATGAATCGAACCCACTAGATTGTCTTTTTTGACGGACGACTTAGCGAGTACTCCATTCAAATATAGTTTTAGTCCAGCGGCTTTTCCTGATCCGTCGTACGTCACAGCTAGATGCGTGAAAGCCTTGGCGGGCAAGTCTTCATCGGCCTGAATATGGATCAAATCCTCCGGCCAACGGTGAATCAGGTGGACGCTCGGACGCAATCCATGGAGCTCGATATCCCAACCTCGAGATCCATCTTTATCATTCATTTTACCGAATGGAGCTCCACCTTTTGGCTGAACCGACAGGTAGGAGGTTACGCTAAAGGCCTGATCCTTTTCGAAACCAAATCGGTCGCCATACTCAAACCATTCTTTTCCTGTCGCGTGAAAGCTCTTGCCGATCGAGCCTTCCTCAAAACGACTCTCACCGTGGCTAGCGGCGACAATTGGATGACCATCGCCTCCAGTCCCGTTTCCATTTTCATCCAACGGAAAGTGTGCGAACGGCTTCGGCAACGATGATGCGAAATCGCCAAGGACCAACTCTTTTTCCCATACCGTTTGCTTCTCAGCGAGCGTTTTCGTCAACTCCGCTAACTTACCATCAGCAGCACTCAATTCGCTTTCATGCTGACGAAGTTGTTCCTCTTCCTTAGTTGTCGTCACGCGAAGATAAGGCATGGGGTTGCGATCACGAACGCCATCCTTTCCGTTCTCAGGCACATTGTTGAAGAAGGCGTAGAGCTTGTAAAAGTCAGCTTGGGTAATCGGGTCGTATTTGTGATCATGACATTGAGCGCATGCAACCGTCATTCCCAACCAAGTCACCCCGGTTGTTGCGATACGATCGACAACGTAAAGGTTGCGATATTCAGCATCGATGAGACCCCCTTCATCGCTGGTCATCACATTGCGATGGAAACCGCTTGCAACCTTCTGTTGGATCGAGGCTTCTGGAAGAAGATCCCCTGCAAGCTGTTCGATGGTAAACTGGTCGAACGGCATATTCGCATTGAAAGCGTTGATCACCCACTCACGCCACAGCCACATATCGCGAAGAGAGTCATTGTGATATCCGCTAGTGTCGCCGTAGCGAGCTAGATCCAACCAAGGCATCGCCATGCGCTCACCGAAATGCTGACTGCCGAGCAATCGGTCGACGACCGTCTCGAAGGCTTTGTGCGAGTCATCGCTTAGAAAATCGTCGACTTCTAGAATCGATGGTGGGAGGCCGGTCAAGTCGAGGGAAACACGTCTTAGGAGTCTCTCTTTGGCTTCGCGTGGCGATTGCGATAATCCTGCGGATCGGAGATTAGATAGCACGAACGAATCGATCGGGTTCGAAATGATGCCGGCAGCCAAATTCTCTCGGGGAACCGAAGGCATTTTTATGGTCTCGAAGGACCAATGGTCCGTCCATCGCGCACCTTCTTGTACCCATCGCTTTAGGGTATCGATTTGCTTTTCGGTGAGTGCTTTGCCTTCGTCTGGCGGTGGCATAATTTCATCCGGATCCTGCGAGCCAATCCGCCGAACCATCTCACTTTCGGCGAGTATGCCCGCGACGACGGGTGTTGATCCGGACTCATGTCGGCTGAAGACCGATTCTTTGCGGTCCATTCGAAGGCCCGCTTTTAGTTTGCCAGCATCAGGGCCATGGCATGTAAAGCAGTGTTCCGAAAGAATTGGCCGAACATCGCGATCGAATTCGACAACCTGGCCGCCAGCAATTTGGCTGCAGATAAGCAGAAGCAACACGGCAAGCGGGAATGTGGACGAAATGTGCAGCATGAAATTCACCGGAAGGATGGGCCGTTGGCACGCAGTTAGCGTAGACTCTTACTATAATCAATCAAACGCGTAAGACGGACCAGGCCCAAGCCGATTTTTTTGAATAAACGCGATATAGAATGACTTTGCTGAACAATCTATTGCCGAATTTTCATCAGGCGTGAAAAAAATGAGCGACCCGAGTACGAGCGATCCAAATAACCCTACCACATTAACGCGATTTGCAAGCGAAATCGAAGCAGCATCCATTCTTTCGGCTTTGGCAGAAAATGGAATACAAGCAACAACTACCGGTTCATTCACCATCGGTTTTCGCACCGAAGCGCCAGGTGATGTGACGGTTGTAGTAAGGCGTTGTGATTTGCAAAGGGCATTGGAAGTGCTGGCCGAAGTGGACGCTGCGAGAAAAGACATAGATTGGTCTGCTGTAGATGTCGGCGAGCCGGACGCTTGAAATAATGCGAATGGGAATAGCATGGGTCTCCGGCGCCCAATGCCACTCACTTTGTTAGCGGAACGGCGCAATCCGTCCGGTGAGTGTCTAATAAATACTGCGAAACCGGAGGGCTCGCGCCCTGCCGCTACAAGAACACAATCGCAAAGTGAGTGCCATTTGGCTAACGCCAAAACGGCTTATGCAATATCCAGGCTAGCCGCGTTTTTAGAAACGATGGTTTTTTGAACGCGGCTTGCGCCTGCGGCTCAGTAAAGTGAGGGGCACTGCCTCGTCGCCCCCGGCATGTGATGAGGAGTTCTCAATCATCAGCTGAACACCGACCTTTGAAAACTGTTACGCTTAAGACCATTCCAACACGGGCCGGGTGCCCATTTTCAACTAGTCATGCAGGTCGAAAACGATGCTCGGTGAAATAAAAGAAATGGAAGACGCTTCTAAAATTCGTTCCAATGGGAGCGCCGATGCCATCTCGCTAATCCTCAAGCAAGCTGGCAGGACTGCTGACGAAGTGGCTTCGCTGGCGACACTAGATGACGCTGACCGGGCGGCGGAACATCAATTTTCTGGCGAAGCGCCAACCATCGCTTCCCTTTTCGGAAATGCGAACGCGTTTGAATTCGATGCAGGTCGGTTCAGCCCATCGCCCGAAGTCGCAAATACGATGGCAGCTAGCATTGAGTTTCTGCTGAAACGAAAGAAAGCCGGCACGCTTCTCGATCATGCAAAAATGCTTTTCCAGGATGCAACGATTTCAGGCTTAGCTGCACTAGGCTTTTTTGGGTTGGCGATCCCTAAGCAGTATGGTGGAAGCGGTGCGAAGCTGGGAGATCTCGGACCACTCCTGCGGGCATTGACGCTCATCCACACCGACTTGGCAGTCATGTTCGAAGTGCATAACTTTCTCGGGCCAGTGACTCCGATTCTCGACTTCGGAACGGAAGCCCAAAAGACAACCTATTTGCCTCGTATGGCGAGAGGCGAGTTGTTGGGATCGTTCGCATTGACGGAACCGGGCGTCGGGGCGGATCCGAGCAAATTGGCTCTCACCGCACGACGCGAAGGTGACAAGTACTTCATCTCAGGCGTAAAATGGCCGATTACAAATGTCCTTTACGGAGGGATTTGTGTCCTCGTGCTCAAGATCGATGGGGACGGACTCGCCAAAGGCCGCGATTCAGGTATGGTGATCTTCGAGGTACCGAAAGCGGACACGAAACACTTTCGCATGATCCGAAACCGACTCACGGCTTTCGACTACCTTTGGAACGCTCGCTTTCGATTAACGGACTACGAGGTTTCAACAGATAAACTGCTAGGTCCTCCTGGCAAAGGACTTGCCCAAGCTTTCAGTTCTCTCGCCAAAGGTCGAGGCGGAATCTGTGTCAACAGCGCTGCCAAGATATTCAAGTTGCTTGCCCAAATTATCCTAGATCCAAGCCAATCCGAAGCTTATGGCGAATTGACTCGGCGGCATAAGTCCGGTGGCTGGACTGCATTTCGAAGTACATTTGGCAAACCAATTGGCGCGTCACCTCGCATTCAAACTTGGATCGGCCGCGCCACGTGCCATGCCCTCGCAAGCCGCGTGCTGGGCGACGTTTGTTTTCGTCTAGGTGCCAACGGCGTTCGAGACGAAACCATGGGAATGATTGCCAAAGTCTACTCGACCAAAGCACTTCTCCAGTCGGCGATCAACGCTTATCAAATCCAGGGAGGCCGATCCGTGCACTTGGACGAACGACGTCATGCGATTCGCAATGGCGGAGCAGCGGCAATTGCAAACGCCGGTCCGATGATCGAAAACTATATCGGCGAGAACATGCACGAGTTCACAATAGCCACGGTTTACGAAGGCCCCAACCCTGTCCTTGCTGATATCGGTGCTCCCAACGCAATGACCCGCGGAATTCGTGCTAAATACCTAGAGCCGATTGGAATGGCGGAGGTGAATGGCAAGTTTGGTTTAACGGAAAAAGCTAAATTTGGTTGGTTCATTGCTCGTACCGTTCTCGGCTCATGGAATCCCTGGCCCGGATCGCTTTCAGGGATCAAAAACCTCTTCCCTGAAAAGGATCGACTTGTTCGAAAGGCCCTACGTCGTAATCGCGTCCTCGGACGTCGCATACTCTTCATCATCGCCCGATATCAAAAGAGTTTCATGGACCAGAGTTTTCTTTTGGGCGACGAAGGAGGCGTTTTCGACCAGTTATGTTTTTCGACGGCCTCTCTCGTCTATGCAATCTCGCTAGAAAAACCGAACGCGGAGTACTTGCGAGTTGCCAATGCCTTGAACATGGAGGCGGATCTGCGCATGAAAGGAAATGCCGAGTCGCCTCACCTCCAACGCGCCTGGGCAAGAATCGGGATCGATCTGATGAACTCCGAGTCGACGTTGTTTTCCGATTTGATATCGGATATCGAGGTCAGCGATATACCACTAGACCCAAGATTCATCGATAAATTCATCTAGTATTCACGTAGGTCCGGCTGTCCTCAGCCAGACACTCTGAAGCTGTCCTCAGCCAGACACTCTGAAGCTGTCCTCTTTTGCCTAGCTCTGCTATCACTTCATTTGGCTCTCATGCGAAGCCCCCCGTCCAACCTAATCGTGCATCCATTGAACATTGGATTCTCGATTACATGTTGGACCGCAGATGCGAACTCTTCGGGCTGACCAAATCGGATTGGAAAGACGGTTTCATCTAACAAGGATTGTCGCACCTTGTCTGGTGCACTTTTCATCATTTGAGTTTCAAAAACGCCCGGCGCGATGCTTACGACTCGAATACCCACTCGGCCTAGATCACGAGCGATTGGCAGGGTCATGGCTGCCACGCCCCCTTTCGAAGCAGCGTATGCACTTTGGCCAATTTGACCTTCGTAGGCAGCAATGGACGAAGTCATCACGATTACGCCTCGCTCAAGCGTTGTATCCTCAACAGTCATCTTGGAGATAGCTTCCGCGCTGAGTCGTAAAACATTAAAGGTTCCGATCAAATTGATTTCGATCACTCGGCGAAAGGCGTCCAAAGACGCGGGCCCATTTCGGCCTAGCGAGCGCTCGGAGTGTAGAACGCCCGCACAAATCACAGCCGCTGACATTTGGCCGAAGCGTCGAACGCCCTCGTCGATTGCAGCGCGTACTTCATCTCCTTTGGTTACATCCGCTCGCATATAAATGCAGCTTTCTTTCTCTATCGCGAACATCTCTTCTGGAGGGGTAGAGATGTCAATCAAAATCACTTTCGCTCCTCCGCGCAGAAAGTTTTGTGCGCAAGCCGCACCCAAGCCCGAACTGCCACCCGAAATCAAGATCGTACTGCCAGCAATTTTCATTCAAAAATCCTCTCGTTTTGATTTTGGACAATCGCTTCATCCTACGCCATTCACATTGACTGAGCAGTGTAGAATACAGCATACGATCGTGTATCCTCTTGCCCGGAGAATGGGTGTGACCGAAATTGTAACCGTTCAGATGTTGAAGCCAGGACTTGCGTTGGCAACTCTGAATCGACCCGAACGCAGGAATGCCCTTAGTATTGAGTTGCTCGAAACACTTTGCGATCAAGTCGAGCGTTTAGC